>JANYKP010000398.1 GCA_025358195.1 Cyclobacteriaceae bacterium | reverse complement strand
TGGCCAATGATCCTTATCAAAGCCCGGTGCATTTTCGAGCACTTCGCGCTTCTGACCCAGCACAAAAGCGTGACGATCGCTATCCAGGGCCAATGCCTTGAACGGCACCGCAAAGTACTTTTCTCCCATGCCGAGGAATCCTCCAAACTCAATCACCACGTATTCAATTTTGCCGTCTTCAAGGTTCAGCATGATATCCTTTACATCGCCCAATTTTTCATTCAGGTTGTTATACACTTTATCTCCAATGATCGTTGAAGCAGTCAAATATTTTGCGGGTATGTTTGGGTGTTTACCCGTATGATTCTCGCCTGTCAAGTTTTCTTGTTCCAGCGTTGCCGTGAGGTCATTTTTTTCCATGGTTTCCATATAATTGATTGGTTTTGTTATTAAGGATAATAACGATAAAAACACAATTTTTATGCCACCGCGAGTACCCCTTGTGCAGCCTTGGTTATGGGATGAAAACGGAGATGGGGAAAATATTTCACATTCGCCAACCGAATCAGATCATTTCACTCCACACTTCCGTACACAAAAAGGAAACGGAGACTAACGGCCTAACGGAAAGTTAAGTCCACCCGACCACATATATTGAAGAGAATAAAAATGTTGGGTAGACCTCCCCTGATGGTCGGCGCCCATTTCTGTATGAGTATAGTTGGCGTATGCTCCTTGCAGATCAGTTTGTATAAAAACGTATTTGTAAACATTAAGTCGCAGTCCAGCACTTACCCCGGTGACCCACCCATGATAGTAAAAGTGACCGCTATCGTGACTGCCCAGAATGGTCGATATCGTGTACGACATCAGAGGACCTGCACCAAGCTTGCCAATACCACTGAGTTGAAAAATTTTTCCCCTCAGGATTTGTTGACGTTTTACAAGATTTACCATCAGGTAATTATTACCATTGGTATGCTGGAGGTGCACAAAATCAGGCGTGACCAAAGTGTCTTTGTCAATGTATTGGCCTCGAATATTGCCCGTTACATGCATAACCTGATTATCGGTGACTACATATTTAAGGTGGTTCCAGCTCAGCTCAATGCCCAGGTCATGCTTGTTATTGAAGAGATAGCCAATATTGAGATCATATTGTGGGATCGTCAGCCGGTCTAGCTGCCAGTACCGCTCCATGTCCGGCTTGTCATGGGCTTTGGCATTGACGAAGACGAAATCATAATTGTCGGTCGTTGTATTGACAAAATGAATGGTACTGGTCGAATACCAATCACGATTGTAGCCCCAATTAATATAAAGGGTGCCTTTGTTTTTTTTGACCAATTCGGTGGTTGGAATATCCTGTGCAAACGATTTCTGACCTGTCATTAACCAAAAGGGAAGGACAACCAATAAAAATCTCATGTATAACGAGTAATTCTTTGTAAACCTTCCGCGAAAATAACGATTTACAGTTAAGCCTCAACGAATTCGGAAAAAATTTAGTTGTACTCGCGCCCAACCAATGCAAATGAAAGATCATTTCTGTTGTATGAACTCATTCATAAGCGCGTCGATAGTTGCAGGTGAAATGTACGCTGATCCCGCATGAATCACCACACGGTACCGAAAGGAGGTCGATTGATCTTTTATCATCCGATAATTCAGTTCTTCCTTGCCATCTGTAAAGATTTTTTTTCCAAGCGGATTGGCCGCAAAAAGTCCATAACCACGGGCATGCCAAAACGTAGGTGTGCCGGGATTTTTCGGATGGTCAATAATGGCAATCGAAATATGTTGACCGTCCTTCATGCCATTCAAGCAAGTCCACTGTGAGCGCTTTCCCCAGGTATCATCACCCACAATACCTTCGCGATTGACATACATACCCGTCACACCTTTGTTGTTCATCGCGGCTACTGTGGTCGCTATGCCATTCGCATCGACAAAGGTATCTTCCTGCTTCGAGGGCATCTCAAGCTCACGCGCCACACGCAGTCCGAGAAGTCCATCCTTCACATCTTTGAATGTCACCGACGGAAGCATTGCTTTTAGTATGCTTGTCCGATCAATGATCAGATCACCGTTGGTTGTCTTGAAA
>JANYKP010000396.1 GCA_025358195.1 Cyclobacteriaceae bacterium | reverse complement strand
CTGTTTTTCCTCACTCGTTTTCCAGAGGTCGCCCCCGGTTGGAAGGGTGAAACAATGCCTTTTTTGTCGAACAGTTGCGGAGCAAACACGTGACAGTCGCAGTGGGTATTGGTAGATTGTTGATAGCATTCATAAATATTTTCAGGAAATGAAGTATCCTGATCCGCAAATAATAACCATTTCAAATGATGGTGTTTAGCGTGAGCAGCGGCTTGGTTATAAGCGCGACTTACTCCTGGATTCGTTGGATCATGATAGTAATTAACACTCCAGGTTGAAGTAACAGTAGGTGATTGTGCAACCGCAGAATTGTCGTACACAAACAGGTGGCCATTTTTTTGTCCGCGATCCATTGCAAGACTGAGCGATTGATAGGCGGGTGAATCCTCCAACTTCATTTCATAAAGCACCAACACCGTCAGAATTTCATCACGAACATCCACAAGAAGGTAAAAATTTAGACCAACAATTTGCGAAAAAGAAGTTGGAACAGCTAAACTTATTGTTGGTAAAAAAAGTATACCTAACTATGGAGGAGGTTTTGTTTTTGCCTTCGATTAGCATAATTTTCATTCTCTTAAAATAATAGCGTATGGAGCTTGTTTCAAGCATGACTGATTACACTAGCGCCTACCGACAAAGTGTTGCCAATCCTGAGGAATTTTGGGGCGAAATAGCCGGAGACTTTGTTTGGAAAAAAAAATGGACCAAGGTACTTGAATGGGATTTCCATAAACCGGAAGTGAAGTGGTTTATCGGAGCCAAATTAAACATCACCGAAAATTGCATCGATCGTCACCTCGCAGGCCAGGCGGATCAGGTGGCGATTCTGTGGGAACCCAGCGATCCAAAAGAGGGAGCAAAAAAAATTACCTATCGGCAACTGCATCAGCAAGTCTGTAAGGTGGGAAACATGCTCAAGGCACATGGCATTAAAAAAGGTGATCGTGTTTGTATTTACATGCCTATGGTGCCGGAGCTTGCCTTTGCCGTTTTAGGATGTGCGAGAATTGGTGCTGTACACTCCGTAGTCTTTGCCGGATTCTCTTCCGGATCGCTTGCCGACCGCATCAATGATGCGGGTTGTAAGATGATATTGACAGCCGACGGCGCTTTCCGGGCCGATAAAAAGATCGAACTGAAAAAGATTGTTGATGAAGCTTTGGAGAAATGTCCTGCTGTCGAAAAAGTAATTGTGCTGGAGCGAACGGGTTCTCAACCGGTCATGAAAAGCGGAAGGGATTGCTGGTGGCACGATGAAATAAAAAAAGCGAATGATCGATGTGACGCCGAAGAGATGGATGCGGAAGATCTCCTTTTCATTTTATATACCTCCGGCTCCACGGGCAAGCCCAAAGGAATGGTTCATACCTGCGGCGGTTTCATGGTACATGTTAACTATACGTTCAGGACCGTATTTCAGTACCAGCCCGGACAAATCTTTTGGTGCACAGCCGACATTGGCTGGGTCACAGGCCACTCCTATATCCTTTACGGTCCGCTCTCGGCCGGCGCTACTACCGTAATTTTCGAAGGCACACCCTCCTGGCCGGACATGGGTAGGTTTTGGCAAACAATCGAACGTCATCATGTGAATATTTTTTATACGGCCCCCGCCGCAATACGCTCTTTACAGCAAGCGTCGCTTAGTTTTGTCGAGAAGTATGATCTGTCGTCATTAAGAATTCTCGGCTCAGTAGGCGAACCCATCAACGAAGAGGCCTGGCACTGGTATCACAAAAACATCGGTAAAGGAAAATGCCCGATCGTTGATACCTGGTGGCAGACAGAAACAGGTGGTATCATGATCTCGCCGATTGCCAACGTGACAGAATTAAAACCTGCCTATGCCTCCTTCCCGCTACCGGGTGTTCAGCCGGCTGTGATGGATGAGAAAGGAAACGAGATTTCGGGAAACGGTATAGAAGGAAGGCTTGCCATTAAGTTTCCATGGCCTTCGATTGCCCGCACGATTTATGGAAACCATCAACGATTTAAGGAAACTTACTTCTCCACGTTCCCCGGCATGTACTTTACAGGTGACGGTTGCCGACGCGATGAGGAAGGTTACTATCGCATTACGGGAAGAGTGGATGACATCATTATTGTTTCTGGGCATAACCTGGGCACGGCGGAGATTGAAAGCGCCATCGATGAACATTCGTCTGTTTGTGAATCGGCTGTTGTTGGTTTCCCGCACGATATTAAAGGACAAGGAGTTTATGCATTTGTGATTTGCTATAATAAGCCACAGGATGAAGAGAAACTCCGTCGCGAAATCCGTGATACGGTCTCCAAAATCATAGGACCTATCGCAAAGCCGGATAAAATCCAGTTTGTTTCCGGGTTACCGAAAACCCGCTCTGGCAAAATCATGAGACGCATTTTACGAAAAGTGGCTGAAGGTGACACCGCTAATCTGGGTGATACAACTACCCTTCTGGACCCCGCCGTTGTAGAAGAAATCAAGCGGGGGGCGTTGGAATAGTCGGGTTACTTCTCTTATCTTGAATCAGATCAATGCCCTACTAACTCGTTTTACATGCTTAATCGCGTCATCGTCATCGTCTTTGTCCTGGCTTTCGCTTCCTGCATTGACAACAAAGACTATACACTCGACTCGTTGACACTATCCCCCACGGTGGCGCTGCCTGTTGCCTTTGGGAATATCAGTATCCTGGATTTGGTTACGGACAAGGACTCAGCGTATTTAAAGGTGTATCCTGACGGTTTGCTCTATTTCTCGTACTCACAATCCCTCGCCTCTCGGGATATCCGCAATCTCTTTACCATACCCACCAGCACGACACAGACTGGATTTGATTTCCCCGCTGGCTCATTGCCTCCAAGTTCTTCGGATGTTCAATACAGCAGTATTAACCAACTCATTGATTTAAATCTCAGCCCAGAACAATTAAGCGAGATGTTGCTCAAGGCTGGTTCATTTAATTATAACATCAGTGTTTCACAACCTACAGTTCCTCCCAACAGCCTTCCTTTTGAAGTGATTTTTGCGCTAACGGATGTTGTCGATAAAACATCGGGTGTGCCGTTAAGTTTGAGTGCAGCGGTGGGTACTGGTTCGAAGCCATTGCAGAACTATATGATTAACATGAACAAGAATAAGTTCAATATAAAACTCGACCTGATTCTCAAAAAGCGAACCAATACCGTCTTGATCGCGACGGGCACCCGGGTGAATATTCAATTGTCCTTCGCCGGTTTAGACTTTACCTACATCAAAGGTTTTTTTGGTGATCAGACCGTTGCACTTCCCGCACAAGCTATTGACCTCACGGTATTCAGTTCTTCGCTAAGTAAGGCGAAGGTTTCTTTTGTTGAACCCTCCGTGAAGTTAACTGTTCGCAATGACTACGGGGTACCCAGCGAGGTAATCTTCACCAAACTGGAGGCAAGGAAAACAGGCGCCACGCTACCCCTCCTGATAAGTCCTTCCAGTCCGGTTGCCATCACATTTCCATCGGTGTTGGGGAGTTCATCTACCACAACCGTGAGTGTAACGAACGCGGCTGCCGTCCTAAACTTTTCACCCACGCAACTCTACTATTCAGGAAACACCCGGATCAACAAAGGATTGCTCACCGGCAATAATTTTCTGGCCGACACCAGCAAGCTGAATGTGAAGCTGGCGGCGGAGGTTCCACTCTATGGACAGGCGAGTGGAATCACGCTGACGGATACATTAAAATTGGATTTGGGAAGTATCAATCAATCCAGTGTCGTAAGCGCAGCGCTCAAGGTGAAAACGGTCAATGAAATGCCGCTGGATGCTTACATCCAGCTTTATCTGATGGACGAGAATAAGAAAATTCTTGATTCATTGTTCGCCAGTAATCAAACCTATTTAGTGAAGGCCAGCACGGTAACAACTTCCGGTGACTTACAAACAGCGGGTTCGGCTGATCTGAAACTTGATCTTACGATTGATAAGATCAACAAGCTATTTTCTTCACGTTACCTTATTGTTCGCTCCAAACTGAATACCTCCAAAGATTCCAATGGAGCTCTTTTGAATGTAAAATTCAAGGCGAGCTACAAACTGAAGTTGGATGTAGGCTTGATGGCCAAACTGAAGATTATAGCGAAATGAGAAAATTCCAGCTGTTTCTGTTTTCTTATTTCAGCCTTTGCGGTTATGAAGCCTTCTCCCAGACAGAAAGCACATTATATTTCATGAACAGTCTTCCGCAGGTGGTCGACGCCAATCCAGCCATCATGCCTCGCTATAAATTGTCCATTGGCCTCCCAATCATCTCAGGCGTGGGAGCGATGTATTCAAATAATGGCTTCACCTATAATGATATTATTTCGAAGACCGACGGTGTCATAAAAGCTGATCTTACCAAATGGTCACAAAGCCTCGCTGAAAAAAACTATGTCACCGTGGCCGTCCAGACGGATCTCTTTCGGTTTGGCTATCGTCTCAATCCAAGGATGTATTTGATGACCAATGCAACGGTCAAAGGATATAACAGGATGATGTTACCAAAAGGACTTGCATCGCTGCTGGTAGACGGCACTGCGCCACTCGTGGGCACGTATTCCAACACCTCGCCGCAAGAAGAAGGATTGTCCTATCTGGAGACTGCCGTCGGTATGGCTTATAAGATTAATAGCAACCTGACTGTTGGCGGAAGATTGAAATACTTAAAAGGTCTGGCTAACGTTACCACCGAGTCTTCATCACTGCTCATCCAGATTGATGATACCTACAAAATTACGGCAACCGGTCAGGCGGATGTTCGAACATCCGGCATCTATAGCCTAAACAAATCCGGATACAATGCCACCGATCACGTGAGTGACTATTTGAGCAACAGTGGGTGGGGCCTCGACCTCGGGGGCACCTACAAATTCATGGACAAATTGATGATGGGGGTCAGCTTGACAGATATTGGATACATTACCTGGAAGAATGACACCTACCAATACACCTTGGACCCGGCGACAGCCAACTACACCTTTTCGGGAATTGATGTGAATAAATTGTTGGACAATAATTCAGGTTACCTCAGCGCTCAAGCGGACTCGATTAAGAAGAAGTTTCAGATGAAGGAAGCTGCAAGGGGATCCTACAACACAATGCTACCAGGCAAGTTATACCTCAGTGGAAGTTATGAACTCGCGAAAAATCTGAATATCGGGGCTCTATTCTTCACCGAAAAATTCAAGGGGCGGTATGCTTCTGGTATGACCGCGGCCGTGAACAAGCACTTCGGAAAATGGCTGAGCACTTCACTCACGTATACCGTTTCAAATCGCTCATACAACAACATCGGATTGGGTATTTCATTTAATC
>JANYKP010000377.1 GCA_025358195.1 Cyclobacteriaceae bacterium | reverse complement strand
CCTGTTCTGGCTGGCCTGGATAAATCCGAGGGCGAGCTTGTTCCCACCGCCTGTTAAATTTCCAGCGAACTTCACACCCGTTACGGTCCTCCTGGCATCACTCACAGGCCATAAATTGAAATCGAATTGATTCACTTTTTCGCCGTTGATATACATCGTTGACAGTTTTGTGGAAGCTTCGTAGGTACATACAACATGGGCCCATTTGTCTTTGAAGTACAGAGTGCCCACGCCACCACCGTGTGGCAATACATCTTTTTGAAAGGTCCAACCTTGCCATCCGCCATTGTCCTTGGTTAAACCTGTTCCTGTGAACTTGTTGTCTTCGGAGTCTGAAATGCCTCCGGCTTCGGCATACTGGGTGGCGAAGTTAACCCATGACCAATCGGTGGCAAGTTCAAGCTGGAAGCCTTTCCACGCCCCAAGGCCCAAAACAAACTGGCCGTTCTGCGTCGTACTTGCCTTGATCCAGACGCTTAGCGTAAAGCTGTTATTGGCCATGTATTGTTCACCATTGGGGATTTCAACAAGGGTGGTCTCCCCGTTGAAGTTGCCAGCCAATCCTGCGAAACCAAACCGGTCCGTAGTATATGTCAAATTTCTAACATCAGCGGCAACAGGCGTGTGAGTTCCTACGGCATCATTCATATTTCCAGAGAATGAGAAATAAGAGAGTTGACTGCTGGCTTGAGGCGGCACAACAGTAGCCCGGCCAAAAGTCTTAAATGTAAACTCAGCTGCTGTGGCAGGAGCGCCATCGCTGGCCTTTATCATGGATGTAACCGACACAAGGTGATCTATACCGTTTGCCATGTCGACATTTGGTTTAATCGTGACGGTAGTACTATTGACAGTTATTGTACTCGGTATGTTCACACCGTTTACGATGATTGCAATGGAACTCGCATCAGCGGTTGAAGCTTCAATCGCTTTATCAAACGTCACGACGACAGATGAATTGACGGGGAATGCCGGTCGCCGGGGTGGCGCCATCCAATGCTACACCCAATTCAGTTGCTACGCTTACTACCTTCAGTGGTTCGGGGGCTTTGTCATCCTTCTTACATCGTTGCACAAACACAGCCATCATACCCATCACTAGCACCATTCGCAGGATTAATCTTAATTGTTTCATAAATAATTTAGTTGAGGTTATTGTTTAAAAACTTAATGATTCTTCCAATCGTCATTGCGAATTTTCCTTGAGGCAGAACACTGCATTTGTGGCATGGGCGAGTTGGGTTGCCCGGAGGACAGCAACTCACCCCGTTTATGCCTGCAGTTGTTTCTAAATTGATACTCCACAGTATGATAACTAGACTTCCGTTTGCATCCAGGATGTCATTTTTAACAGTGTTTCAATCGAATGCGGTTTAGATCCAAAAAAAAACATGCCACCGCACCTGTCTGATGAAATTCGCAAGGGACGGTCGTTGGAAATAAATAGTGGGTACAAAATTCCACAGCCGCAATGAATGATTGATTTGGGGATAATTATCGATCGCCAGGCAACTGATTTATAGGTTGCGGGTGGGTGATTCAGTGAGTGATTTAGTGGTCTGTGGGGACATTGTCTTAGCCCCATGGGATCATTCGTAAATCGGCATTCATCATTTCGCATTTGAGATGGGCTATCGTTTTGCAGGATATCATGACTTTCTTCAATTGCCCTTGCACCAACTCAGTGAAAAGCACTACTTTCATCCTCCTTTTACTCGTCCGATGGAAGACCTCTTGTCCGCTGCCGCTCAATTTATAAACACAACCTCCGGCCATATTTTTCTTACGGGCAAGGCGGGCACTGGCAAGACGACGTTTTTAAAGAATCTTGAAGATCTCACACATAAATCACATATCGTCGTAGCGCCGACAGGCATTGCTGCGTTGAATGCCGGCGGTGTCACTATTCATTCACAGTTTTTATTGCCACCGGTTACTTTTCTGCCCGATCGTTTTCTGCCCGATGACTTCACCGAAGGAGGAAAATTCATTAACCAAAATGCGCTAGCGCGGAAACATCCGCTGAACAGTGCCCGTAAGCAAGTCCTGCGCTCAATTGATCTGCTGGTGATTGACGAAGTAAGTATGTTGCGGGCCGATCTGCTTGATGCCATCGACTATCGCATGAAGGCCGCACGCGGAAACTTCCGGCAGAGCTTTGGCGGAGCACAAGTACTCTTCATTGGCGACCTCTACCAGTTGCCGCCCGTGGTGAAAAGCGAAGAGTGGGATACCCTCCGCCGCTATTACAAGAGCGCCTGGTTTTATGAGGCGAAGGCCTTGCAAGACGATTCGCTCATCTATATTGAATTGGAAAAAATCTTCCGGCAGCACGATCCTTCGTTTATCCATATCCTTAACAACCTTCGCAACAACGCCGTCACCCCGGAAGACATTGAGGTGCTCAACAAGCATTACAAAACGCCGGAAGAAATCAGCAGCCTGCGCGAAGTGATCACCCTCACTACGCACAACTACAAGGCTGACGAACTCAATCAAAAAGAACTGCGTAACCTGACAACTACGTCACATTTTTTTGACGCCCAGCTTGAAGGTGATTTCCCGGAGAGCATGTATCCCGTGCCGCTTCGGTTAGAGCTCAAAAAAGGAGCGCAGATCATGTTCGTGCGCAACGACAGCGAAAGTAAAATGTATTTCAACGGCAAACTAGCTACAATAATGGATATCTCCGATAATGATGTTTGGGTTGAAATGGCCGGGAGCCACACGCGCTACCAACTGAAACGTGAGCGCTGGGAAAATAAGAAATACACGGTAGACGAAGTCACACGCGACCTAGAAGATGATGTGATCGGTGCGTTTGAACAATATCCAATCAAACTAGCCTGGGCCATCACCGTACACAAGAGTCAAGGCCTCACATTCGACAACGCCATCATTGATGTGGGCCAGGCATTTGCGGATGGGCAAGTCTATGTGGCGCTATCACGGCTGCGCATCCTGGAAGGACTCACACTACGTACGCGCATCCATTCATCTGTCATTAGCACCGACCAGCAGGTGGTGATCTTCGCGCAAAGCAACCACCGGCCAGGTCAATTGGGTAACATCATGAAAGAGCGGCAACAGCAATTCATCCGACAACTGCTTAACAAGACCTTTGACTTCACTGCGCTCATTAAAGACATCCGCTACATTCAGAAAGAACAAGCCGAAGAAGGGTTTACGGAGACCACGATGAAACCGGTGCTTGAACAAATTGCAGAAGCACTGGAAGCCGAGCACACCAACACCGAAAAGTTCAGACAGCAATTGACAACCCTGCTGACCGTCAGTGACTCCACGCAGTTGACAGAACGAATCCGAAAAGGCAGCGCCTATTACAGAGCACATCTTATTCAAAACATAAAAACCCTGCTACTCCACCTTGAAACGATGCGACAACGCAAGCGGGTGAAAACGTATGTGAACCAGCTCATTGAGCTCGACCAGGCGATGACCAAAAAATGCGAGGAGGTGGACAAGGCAGCCTTTCTCACGGAAGGTATTTTGAGTGGTCACGAAAAATTTGAGTTCAGCGCGCTTACCCGGCAGCGTGCAGAGGAGCGTAGTGCACTGCTCGCCGAAATCCGCAAAAAAGTGGAGACGGAAAAACCACCCGCCCGAAAACGGAAACCGCGTAAGGAGCGCCAGTCAACAGACAGGCGTGGAAAATCCAAAAACGAAGATGACCGCAGCACCTACGACATCACATTAGACCTTCTCAACAGCGGTATGACGGCAGAGCAGATTGCCAGTGAGCGCGGTCTTGTTACGGGCACCATCGAAGGCCACCTCGCCAAGGCGGTAGAGACGGGACGGGTGAGTATTTTCAAATTTATGACTGAAGCGTCTGTGATGGAGATTATCAACGCCCGCCGCCAGTTACCTGAAGGTGCTACTTCAAAAGAATTGTATGACAGGCTGAATGGAAAATTTGGATACGGGCAACTGCGCGCTGCAATGGCATATTCAAAGCTGAGTTGATCGATTGTTTTTATAGTCGTAGATCCTAACCAAGGTCATTAATCAAAAGAATCCCGGTAAGCCAATCTCATAAATTTCAGCACCTCTTCGTTCACATCTTCACGGTCGCACATGCGGAAGTGATGATTAAACTGCCTGACATCACCCGGTACCTGGGCAATTTTCTGAAAGCATAAATTATCTGGGTACGATTTCTCAAAAGGGAAAACGATATGAATAAAGTTTTTACCTAGCTGGGTAACATATGCGATGCGCTTCTGTTGTGAGACAATGGCAATCATCGTTTTAGTGGGATGCAAGGTTATTTTGCCGATTTTGTTGTAATGTTCTATGAAGTGGTTGAACAGAATCATTGTGTGATCTGATTTTCCATATAGGAAATCTCTGAGCGTTCTATTAGTAGCAGAAGTTTGCTTACGGTTCATCGGGTGTCATTAAATGAATGTTAATTCCTTTTGCGACAAACGAAGGTTGACCTGCTTCTTATTTTTTCACAAAAATCGCTTTCGGAAGCATCGCGTGAACTCCTACATTACCATCTACCAGTTGTGTGATGTTGACATCCACCGCTACACTGGAGAGCATATAGGCATCTGCTTGTGATAATTTTTTTTCATCCATCAGGTAACGTATCATTTCGCGCACGGCGATGCGGGTAGCGGCAGTAAGGTCTCTGTCACAGCCCATGGTAATAATATGGGTGGACGTTTCCACCCGCGGCCAACGCAATGTCTTGCCTTTGTGTACCACAAATTGAAGTTCACCTTTTAGCGAAGTTTCGATGGCGGTGATATCGACTTCTCCATTGCCCTGGGCGGCATGACCATCGCCGATTTCAAAAAGGGCACCTTTCACATGTACGGGAATAAAAAGTGTAGTGCCTCCTATTAATTCTTTGTTATCCAGGTTTCCCGCATGGACCCACGGTGGAGCACTATTCCAACGGCCTGCCTCCGGTGGCGGGGCTACACCCATACTTCCAAAAAAGGGACGCAGGGGAATTTCTATCCCGTCGGCAAAGTGGCCCATCATTTTTTCCCGGTCCAGGGTAATGATCTTCATTTTCCGATCAAAGATCTCATCGGATAAAAAACCATTCTGACCAATGGCATTGTATCCATAGGGTATCGCCAAGTCAATGGAAAGAATCCGGACTTCCAACACATCCCCCGGTTCTGCTTCTTCAATATAGATGGGTCCGGTGAGCACATGACCGCCAGGACCACGGTCTTTGATGACTTGCACATCGCGCAATTCCTTTTCGACTTGCTCCGGAGGAAGTCCTGCACCTTCCAATCGTTCGGGGGTGGAGGTAAGAAGCGTATGTACCTTCACATAATCTCCGGATTGAATGCGGAGCGCGGGCGGCATCTCCGACCAATAGTGACCCCAGGCCACCGTCGTCGGTGAAGGATTCAATATATGCGGATTGGATGCAGGTCCTTTTTTCTGTGCCGATATTGAAAGCGATTGTACGATGAGTATAAGGGCTGCGACTGTTTTGAATGTGGATGAGGAGACCATGGCTTTGGTGTTAGTTGTCCATCTGTAAGATACCGGAATTCCTCCGATCAGG
>JANYKP010000334.1 GCA_025358195.1 Cyclobacteriaceae bacterium | reverse complement strand
CCTGAATAAGTTGGAGAAATTCAATAAAGATAAATCCGTTCAGGAACGAGAAAATGCCCGTGTGCTTTTGCAGGAGATGGAATTCTATGCAGAATCACCCGTATGTCGCAGGAGGCAGTTGCTCCACTATTTCGGTGAGGAGTTTATGGAAGAAAATTGCGGCTCATGCGACAACTGTGTCCATCCACGCGAACGCTATGATGGGACCAAGTCGGTAATGACCGTATTGCAGTCGGTGAAGCAAACCAACGAACGCTTTGGCCTCAACCATTTGGTGAACGTCATCCGGGGAATTGAAGATGAGTATGTGAAAAGCTACGGCCACTTTGACCTGGCAATCTATGGAACGGGTGGAGATGAGGAGGCAGATTTTTGGAAGTCCGTCGTTCGCCAGACGCTGATCTACCAGTATCTGGAAAAAGACATCGATAATATCGGTGTTCTTAAATTATCCGAGAAGGGTAAGAAATTTCTCACCAAGCCTCATGCCGTTGAGTTGGCGAGGGATCATGATTTCACTACGGCTATTGAAGACGAGGAGGTTTCTTCTGAACGGGTACCTATCAACTCAAAAGCCTACGATGAGAAGTTATTTGAAATGCTGAAAGCGGTGCGAAAGCAAGTAGCCAAGCACAAGAACCTTCCACCGTATGTTATTTTCCAAGACCCTTCCCTCGAGGAAATGGCAACCACGTATCCTACCAACAAGGAAGACCTGGCTGCCGTGAACGGGGTAGGGATGGGTAAAGTCAATAAGTTCGGGAAAGAGTTTATTGAGGTCATTCAGAAATATGTTGAAGACAATGATATCGAGACAGCCGCTGACGTAGTAGTAAAGTCATCGGTGAATAAATCCAAGATCAAAATTTTCATCATCCAGCAGATCGATCGTAAAGTAGACCTGGAAGAAATTGCCCAATCAAAGAACCTGCCGTTTGAAGAGATGCTTACGGAAATTGAAAATATTTGCTATTCAGGCACCAAGCTTAACCTTGACTATTATATTGACGAGGTGCTGGATGATAATAAACAGGATCAAATCCTTGATTACTTCCTCAACTCTGAAACGGACAGTCTGGATGAGGCCATGAACGATTCCAACAATTCCGACTTCAGTGAAGAAGAAATGCGGCTTATGCGCATTAAGTTTCTGAGTGAGTACGCGAACTAGACCTCACCCTAATCCCTCTCCCAAGAAGGAACAAAAGCTCACCCCAACCCGCTCCGGAGGAGAGAGGGGGCAGAAGTGAAGTTTGTTATCTTTGGTTTTTGGGTAACGCATGAACATCCTTCTTATTGGCAGCGGCGGTCGTGAACACGCGCTGGCATGGAAAATCAAGCAAAGCAAACTCACCAACAAACTTTACATCGCCCCTGGCAATGCGGGAACCTCGCTGGTTGGCGAAAATCTTCCCGTTAAAAGTGACGATTTCCACGGTCTTGCAAAAATCTGTAACGCGAAAAATATTGACCTGATCGTTGTAGGTCCGGAAGTACCACTAGTAAACGGGATCCGTGATTTTTTTGAGCAGGATCAAGTCCTCAAAAAGATTCTTTTTGTCGGCCCCGGAGAAAAAGGCGCTGAGCTCGAGGGAAGTAAGGATTATTCTAAACAGTTTATGCTGCGACATGGTGTGCCTACGGCCAATGCCAAAACTTTTTCTGCGGCCAGGTTGGAAGAAGGGCTTCATTATCTTACTACCTGTCAGCTGCCCATTGTTTTGAAGGCCGATGGACTCGCGGCAGGAAAAGGAGTAATCATTTCTAATAATCTTGAGGAAGCTCAGACTTCACTTAGGGACATGCTGGTAAATAGACTTTTCGGAGAAGCCAGTGCCCAGGTTCTCGTGGAAGAATTTCTGGAGGGCATCGAACTCTCCGTATTTGTACTCACCGACGGCACAGATTATGTTTTGCTTCCGGAAGCAAAGGACTACAAGCGCGTGGGAGATAAGGACACTGGTCCCAATACGGGTGGAATGGGTGCTGTTTCGCCGGTGATTTTTGCAGATCGATTGTTCATGAAAAAGGTTGAGGAGAAAATAATCCAACCCACTATTACCGGATTGAATAAGGAAAAAATTCCTTATCGCGGATTTATTTTCTTCGGCATAATGAATGTGAGCGGTGAGCCCCATTTGATTGAGTATAATGCCCGCATGGGCGACCCGGAAACTGAAGCGGTCATGACTCGTATTCAATCCGATTTTGTAGAATTGTTAATAGCATGCGCTAAAGGAGAATTAAAACATAAGAAAATTGTCATTGATTCGGATTATGCAGTGACCGTCATGATGGTTTCCGGAGGATACCCAGGCGATTATGAGAAGGGGAAAATCATTGCTGGTCTGGAGCTTCCATCGCCAGCGCTGGTATTCCATGCGGGCACCACGCTTGTTAACAATAAAATTGTAACGGATGGCGGTCGCGTATTGGCTGTAACTGGGAGGGGCCAAAGTCTTCAGGAAGCCAAAAAGAACGCGTATCAGTCCGTTTCAGGCATTTCATGGACGGGTGTATATTTCCGAAAGGATATTGGAGTAGATTTGCTACCGGGTGGAAAACATGAATAGAACCTTTCCGGTTTGACTTTTCTACACCTTGAAAAAGTTAATTCCGTCTCCTAACGATTGGGCGGAACCTTTAAAACTGAAATTATGGGATGTGCGTGTGGAACAAAAAAAGACGGAAAAGTTTCCGGCTGTAAAAATAATGGAGCCTGTGACACGGGCGGCTGCAACAAAATGAATGTGTTCGACTGGCTTTCCAACATGGAGATGCCCGCGGCCGATCGTTTTGATGTAGTGGAGGTTCGTTTTAAGAACGGCGGCAAGGATTTTTTCAGGAACCCTGAAAAAATGGACTTCACTACCGGTGATGCTGTAATCGTGGAGGTACAAAATGGCCATCACCTGGGCCACATATCACTTCAGGGTGAACTGGTTCGTCTGCAGATGAAGAAAAAGAACGTGGTAAACGATGGAGAAATAAGAAAGATCTACCGACTGGCTCACCAAAAAGACCTGGAGAAATATGAGGAGGTGAAGAAGCGGGAGCTGCCGTCTTTGCATCGCGGTCGTGAAATCATCCGTCAGATGAACCTTCATATGAAACTCTCGGATGTAGAATACCAGGCCGACAATATGAAAGCCAGTTTTTTTTATTCCGCCGATGAGCGCGTGGACTTTCGGGAGCTGATTAAAGTACTGGCAGGAGAATTCAGGGTACGGGTAGAAATGCGACAAATTAGTCTGCGGCAGGAGGCCGGCCGGCTTGGTGGGATTGGAGTTTGCGGTCGTGAATTGTGCTGCTCCACGTGGTTAACTGACTTTAAGAATGTCGCCACCAGTGCTGCCCGATATCAAAATCTCTCCCTTAATCCAAGCAAGCTTTCCGGTCAATGTGGAAGACTTAAGTGTTGTCTGAACTACGAACTTGAAACATATATGGAGGCGCTCAAGCACATACCCGAAGTGGGCAGTCCTCTCCTGACTGAAAAAGGTGAAGCCACCTTGCAGAAAACTGATATTTTCCGTAAAATAATGTGGTTCGGCTACAAGGAAGAGAATGCCTGGTACCCGTTGAATGTAGATCGCGTCAACGAAATCCTTGCCCTTAACCAGGCAGGTCGTAAGCCTGCCACGCTTGAACTGAATGAGCTGGTAGAGCGCGAGCCAGTCTCCGTGCTAAATAGCGACCTGGATAAACTTGACAAAAAATTCAGCAACCGCGGAGGCCGAACTAAAAAGAAGTCACGCAACCGCGGACGCGGACGCGATGGAAGACCGGGCAGTCCTCAGGCTCCCAGAAATCCTCAAGGCCCTAAATGAAATCCGTCCCTATCGTAGTGAAAGAGAAGTTAAAAGCTGAGAGAGAAAAGCTAAAAGCTAACGGCCAAAAGCTAAAAGCTAAAAGCCAACACCCACCTAACACCCAAGACCAAAACCGAAGGTCCCTCTACTTACTATTCTCCCTATACTTTCTCTTTTCCTGCGACAGTAGACGTATCTACGAAGACAATCTCGAATTCAAAGATCGAACGTGGAAAGTGACTGAAGAGGCACGGTTCAATTTTACGATTCCTGACACGGCCCGTCGATATAATTTGTATTACAACGTGCGTAATACACTGGACTATCCATACGCCAGAATTTTTATCACCTACCATCTTTACGATTCCACAGGAAGCGAACTCACAAAGAAATTAGTGTTTCACGATCTGTTTGACCAAAAAACGGGGCGACCCCTTGGCGACAGTGGCTTGGGAGATTTGTATGATCACCGGTTCCCCTTACTTGAACGTCGTCGTTTTGGTTATCGTGGAAAATATTCAATAAAACTAGACCAGTTCATGCGACAAGACACGCTGCAGGGCGTAGCGGCAGTTGGTGTGAGGGTGGAGGAAGATATAAAGTAGGAGCTCGCTCCAACAACAAAAACCAATTTCATAACCGACAAGTGGGTCGTGAGCAGAAGGCGAGCAGGCCGTCGGGAAAAAATGGAGGGTTTACGCTACGCGTTAAAATGTATTGCCCTCGACACCATAAAAAAAGTCCTGCTTCATGATGGAGGCAGGACTTTTACAATCTTAATGCGATTACGCTATGGCAGGCTCGATCACTTTTGATTTCTTATCCAAATCGATTACGAGCGGAGAAGCAATAAAAATCGACGAGTAGGTACCAATCACGACGCCGATGATGAGCGCAAACGAAAATCCACGCAACACCTCTCCTCCAAAGAAAAACAATACTACTACCACGAGAAGAACAGTACCCGATGTAATAAGCGTGCGGCTCAACGTGCTATTGATGGCGCTGTTAAAAATCTTCGAGCGTTCATGGCTGGTCCCCATTCCTATATATTCGCGGATCCTGTCAAAGATTATCACCGTATCATTTATAGAGTAGCCGATGATCGTCAGCAAGGCCGCTACAAACACCTGGTCGATCTCCAACGAGAACCCAAAGACACGGGCCATAGCAAATGCTGAGAACGTGAACAGGGCATCGTGAATAAGGGCCACGATAGCACCCGTGCTGTACTGCCACTTGCGGAAACGCAACAGGATGTAGAGGAAGATGGAAAGAAATGCTAAACCACCTGCCATAAACGCAGAGTCTTTGATATCATCGGCAATGGTAGCCCCCACTTTGGTCGACGATGATATTGCAAAATGTGTGTCATCAACTTTAACATCATTCTCGATGTATTGCTTACCGGTGACCTTTTGTATCCCCTGGACCAATGCATTTTTCACTTTATCATCCGCCCCATCCGAATCGTCGTCGATGAGATAGGATGTTGTCACTTTCACCACATTATTACCATCATAGTTTTTTACTTCTGTGCTGGCCTCCTCAAAACTGGCGGTCAGATCACTCCGCATCTTGGTTGCATCTACTGGCTGACTGAATGTTACAATATAATACCGTCCGCCCTTGAAGTCGACTCCCAGGTTCAGACCTTGTACAGCAATCAGGATCATGCCGATGACGATGAAGACGGAAGAAAAAATATACGCTTTCTTCCGGTTGGCAATAAAATCGTAATTGGTGTTCCTGCCGACGGCCCAGGATGCGTTTGTTTCAAACGAAACCTTTGCATCGTCTCCCTTCCGAACCATCCATTCAATAATGACTCTTGAAATGTACACCGCAGAAAAGAAAGAGGTGGCAATACCAATCATTAACACGATCGCAAAACCTTTCAGGGGTCCCTGTCCAAAAATATACAGGAACATCGCGGTAAGGAAAGTAGTAAGGTTAGAGTCAAAAATCGCTGCAAAAGCGCGTTCATAACCTTTCTTTATTGCTTCACGCAATCTCCGACCTTGCCGTAATTCTTCACGGATACGTTCATAAATAAGCACGTTCGCATCGACGGCCATACCCATGGTGAGCACAATACCAGCGATACCCGGCAGCGTGAGCGCCGAATTTAACTGCGCCAAAATGCCAAGAATAAAAAATATGTTGAAGAGCAG
>JANYKP010000319.1 GCA_025358195.1 Cyclobacteriaceae bacterium | reverse complement strand
TTTCAAGCTCTACCTCTTTTCCGTTGCACTCATACAGCGGGTAGCGCAACAGGTCAGAGAACTTCAATAACGTGTCGCGTGCCAGCGCATTCGTCTTGTCGATCTGGAAATAAATCGTGTTCAATGAGTTAAACAGGAAGTGAGGATTGATCTGAAGTTTCAGATATTCTAATTCGGTATTCAATTTCTCAATCTCCATCATGCGAAGTTTCTCACGCTGAAAAAACCACTCTTTACTCAGTTGGAGCGCAAGGCTGAAGGCCATATAAAATAGCGCAATCGAAAAATTGTAAAAGGAATGGCTCCACAACGAATTCACGGGTGTTGAAATGATCTTATTCAAATACGCATCGTGAGCATTTTTCACAAACACATAGAGCACAAGACAAGCTACCAAGCCCAGGAGATAGGTGACGATTTTCTTTCGTTGAGCAAATACCGGAATCAGGAAATTCGTGTTGGCGTAAATGATGAGGGCCAGCAATGCGTTGCGAAGAATGATCTCCGACAAAAACTGGCCCGCACCTGCCCGATCTATCAGGTAGGTTCGGGTATACATGTGAAAGCCGATGGTAATGGCCCAGAAAAGGACATGGTCCAACTTATATCGCCAGAATTTTTCCACCCTGAAAATTAGTCGTTTTTAGGGAGTACATTCTTTCAGATGCTGCATTTCGTCAAGAAAAGAGAGAGGATGGTCATATAAAGTTGAATATGGATTTCTCAAGAAGGAACTTCATCGTTTCAATGATAAACGTCCCAATGGAAAAACTACTTGGCTTCTATTTTCTCTCTGTTTTACTTGTGGCACAGGCCTGTGCGCAGAATAAGGATAGCAAGATCAGAAAGGTGGGCGGAGGTTGTGATGGATGTGAAGCAATGTTTGAAGGAATGCCCGCCAGCGTGTCATGGGAAACAATACTGGCAGCAATCAATGAGCCGGGTGAACCCATGATCATCAGCGGCACGATCTATCAACGAGATGGGAAGACGCTGGCACCAGATATTCTTCTCTATGTGTACCACACCGATAACAAGGGACTTTATTCACCCGCTTCCAATCAAACAACCGGAACTCGTCATGGACACTTGCGTGGATGGATGAAAACCGATTCACAAGGCCGCTACCAATTCAGCAGCATCCGGCCCGCCAGCTATCCCAAGGGGAAGGCACCTCAGCATATTCACCCACTGATTAAGGAGCCGACGACTTCTCTTTATTGGATTGATGAATATTTGTTTGATGATGATCCATTCTTGACAAATGAAGAGCGGTTGAAACAGCAAAAGCGAGGCGGATCCGGAATAATTCATTTGACTAAAAATGAAAAAGGAGTCTGGATTGGCCGGCGTGATATTATACTGGGAATGAATGTTCCGGATTATTAACAGAATTTTCATGAAGAAGATGAGCATCCATAAACAGTTCAGATTGTACCCTTTGGTAACAATTTGGTTGTTTTTCTCCATTGCATCAGCAGCTGCTCACCCTGGTGTCGGCATCGTGATGGACAGCAAGAAAAATGTTTTCTACACTGACCTTACCCACGTATGGAAAATTGACGTGTCAGGTAATAAAACAATTGCCGTGCGGAATGTGCACACCCACGAGCTCTACCTGGATGAAAATGATAACCTTTTTGGAGAACATTTGTGGTATGAGGGTGAGAAGATTGATAAATGGGGTCACTTTGTTTGGCAGTTGTCTCCTTCTGGAGAGTTAAAAAGAATTATTCCGAAGACGGAAGGGTTTCAAACCAACTACAGCTTCGTGCACGATGGCCATGGCCGCATGTTTTGGGCCAACCGGGAAAAGCCCTGTCAACACGTGAGAAGCAAGGATGCGAAAGGTGAAGTGGCTGACCTGGGAGACGAATGCATGACTGACATTCGTTGGATGACCAGTGATGCGGAGGGTAATGTTTTTCTCACCGATCTGGGAGATCTTAAGAAAATTGACACCAACGGCCATGTGCAAACCTTGGCGAAACAACTCCACAAAGAACCGCGGGCGGCCATGGGAGTGTGGCTGGACACGAAAAAAAATATTTATGTGGCCGTGTATAAAGACCGAAGCGTTAAAAAAGTTTCCCCAGATGGAATGGTAACGGTGGCTGCTGAAACTTCTTTCCCGTGGGCTCCCTCCGGAGGTATGGTCGATGGTGACGGCAACCTGTGGCTCCTCGAGGGAAATGTCATTAACTCCGTACGAGTGGAGCGAATTGCCGTGGATGGAAAAAGAAAGATCTATTGAGATTTATACTAACGTCTGGTAAATTATTAAATGTTGTTTTTGAATACTCTAAAAGTCAAAGGTTAAAAGCTAAAAGCCAAAGGTTAAAGCCAAAAAGCTACACGCCTGTTCCGTTTCGCAGTAATGCTTCAATCTGATCCCGTTCCAAACTGCAATTGGTCCACTCCTCATCGAATTTTGCTCCGTACTTTTTATAAAATTTGATGCTGGGTTCATTCCATTCCAACACCTGCCACATCATACCGCTACAGTTTTCTTCCAGCGCTTTTTTCATGGTGCGATGAAAGAGTTGTTTGCCGATGCCGGTACCTCTTTCCTTTTCTGTAACGATAATGTCCTCCAGGTAGAGTCGCTTGCCCTTCCAGGTAGAGTAGCGCCAATAGTAAAGTGAAAGACCGACAACGCCCTGCTCATTTTCCGCCACAAAAAATCCAAAGATGGGCTGTGGTCCAAAGCCATCTTTTTCCAATTGCTCCACGGTGTTAATCACTTCGTGCAGTGCCCGCTCGTATTCAGCGAGTTCTTTGATAAGTTCCAGCACACGGGGGAGATCCTCTTTACTACCAAGACGGACTGTTGTGGGGATTTTCAACTATACTTTGCTTATGCGATTTGGTTCAGGACATCATCGGACATCAGTCTAGGTTCAGGGTGCTGGGTCCTTGGTCCTTGGTTCTGGCTGGGCGCAACCAGCGACAAGGACCCAGTACCCAGCAGCCAAATTCCAGTTACATCGTCTTCTTGACGAAGGGCGGAACCACTCCCATATTGTACCACGTGAAAGCAAACTGGTCCGCTGTCACATCCAGCGCTTTGGACAAGTTGGAGGAGCCATGGCCCGATTTCGTGTCTATGCGGATGAGGGTTGGATTGCTGCTCACATTGTGCTCTTGCAGGGTGGCGGCAAACTTAAATGAATGCGATGGCACTACACGGTCATCGTGATCGGCCGTAGTGATCAGTGTCGCGGGGTAAGCGGTGCCCGGAGTAAGTGCATTAATCGGAGAATATTTTTTTATGTATTCGAACATTTCTTTCGAGTCGTCGGCCGTGCCATAGTCATACTTCCACCCTGCGCCCGCCGTAAATTTGTGATATCGCAGCATGTCCATTACACCAACGGCGGGGAGCGCTACTTTCATCAGGTCAGGCCGTTGTGTCATAGTAGCACCCACTAGCAGTCCCCCGTTAGAGCCACCTACTACTGCGAGGTAATTGGGCGAGGTGTATTTTTCATTTATTAAATATTCGCCTGCCGCGATGAAGTCATCAAATACATTTTGTTTGTTCATGAGCCGTCCGGCATCGTGCCACTTCTCACCATACTCACCACCACCGCGTAGATTCGGCTGTGCGAACACGCCTCCATTTTCAAGCCACACAACCCGGGATGTGCTGAACGCTGGGGTCAGGCTGATTCCAAATCCACCATAAGCATAGAGCCATGTCGGATTTTTTCCATTCAGCTCCAGTCCTTTTTTGTGCACGATAAACATCGGAATTTTAGTCCCATCCTTGCTGCCGTAAAATACCTGTTTCGTTTCATAATCATCCGGATTAAAGTCCACCTTCGGCTTTGCATAGAGCGTTGACTTACCCGACGCGATCTCGTACTTGTAAATGGAAGTGGGCGTAGTGAATGAGGTAAAAGAGTAATAAACCTCCTTTTCATCGGTCCGACCGCCAAAACCACCGGCCGAGCCAATTCCTGGCAATTCGATATCTCGTTCCGGTTTGCCTCGGTAATCAAATTGTTTAATGAATGTGCTGGCATCTTTCAAATAGTTCACAAACATTTTCTTGCCGGAGGTGTTCACCGATTGCATGGCATTCTCTGTTTCAGGAACAATATCCCTCCAGTTTTCCGCGGCGGGTTGTGAAAAATCAGCGATTACAATTTTGCTGTTCGGAGCGTTAAGATCGGTTTGTATGATCAAGGAGTTGCCATCATTGTCAACGATGTTATGGTTGTTATCAAAATTTCCTACCACGGTGATTAGCTTGCCCTTTGGGTCTTTCAGGTCTTGCACATACAACTCATTACCCGTCGTGCTGGTGGACGCTGTGACCACAAGAAAGCGCTCATCCTCTGTAAGTCCTGCCCCGGCATATCGTCGGGGAGTTTTTTCTCCTCCAAAAATCAGTTGATCACTACTTTGTGGTGTTCTCAGTTTGTGATAATAAATTTTATGAAACTGTGTTTTGGCGGAAAGCTCCGAGCCTTTCGGTTTATCATAACTACTATAATAAAAACCCTCGTTACCTCTCCAGGCGATACCGGTGAATTTCAGATCGCGCAGCGTATCTCCGATAATGGTCTTTTCTTCCGCCTTCATCACCACGCCCTTTCGCCAATCCGATCCTCCCGTTTGAATCAGACAAGCCAGGAGCGATCCGTCTTTTGAAAAAGACATCCCCGCCAGTGCGGTCGTTCCGTCTTTTGAAAATGTGTTGGGGTCCAGATGGACTTCTTCAGTTCCATTTTCTCCTTTCTTACGGTATTGCACATTGTGATTTTGCAGGCCACTGTTCTTTGAATAGTAATAGTATGCTCCTTCCCGGTGTGGAGCAGAAAGGCGCTCGTAGTTTTGTACTTCATCCAACCGCTTGCGAATGGCATCCCGGAAGGGAATGGTTTTTAAGAAGCCGAACGTCACTTCATTCTGGGATGTGACCCAGGCCGCCGTTTCTTTGGTTGTGTCATTCTCTAACCAGCGATAAGGATCGGGTACCGGTGTACCAAAAAGTGTATCGATCGTGCTCCCTTTTGCTGTCGGGGGGTAATGGGAGATAGCAACTTGTTCCTTTTTTGGGGAGCAAGAGAACAGGATGCAGACCAAACCGATTGTGCAGGCTACTTTTTTCATATAATTCTTTTTAAAGGACTGTGAAAGTAGTGTGACTTGGATAAATCAGCAACAGTTTTATTACAAAACAAAAATCCCGGATTTCCGGGATTTGAAATTCCAAAAGAAAAAAGGTGTTAAGCGGCCTTCTGTATGCTTTCTACCCGGAGTTCCTTTTGCTTCGCAAGCTGGATCACCCCCATCTTATTCAGAAGTTTAATAATCTGATACGTTGGGTCCAACTCATGCCAGCGGATGCCTCCGAAGTTGGCACGCGTTGCATTCTTGTGGTGATTGTTATGATAACTCTCACCCATCATCAGAAAATCAACAGGTAAAAAGTTTCTAGAAGTATCACCCACTTCAAAATTGCGATAACCATATTTATGAGCAAACCAATTGATGATTGCTCCGTGGATAGGGCTCATCAAAAAGTGAATAGGCAACAACAACCATAACCACCACGTGGTAGCAAACTGCCAGTAAATTAATACATACGTGGCTCCCCAAAACAATCGTGATGGCCATGAACGCGCAAATTTATCGAACGCGGTCCACTGCGGAACGCCTTCTGTAAAGCGCTTATCCGGAACCAATGTCTTGTTGGCAATTGCAGAATAAATCGTGCGGGTCTTCCACATCATGTTCCAGATGGTTTCATCGTACTTCGGTGAGTGCGGATCATCTTCCGTATCGGCGTACGCATGATGCATGCGATGCATGACACCATAACCGAACGGGCTCAGATAATTGGAGCCTTGAAAGATCCACGTGAGCACAAACACCACCTTTTCAGTGAACGGGCTCATGGTAAAAGCCTTGTGCGCCGCATAGCGGTGAAGGAAAAACGTCTGGAAGAACAGGGAGAGATACCAGTGCGCTAAAAAGAATGCAAAAATGACAATCATCGGAAATCCTGGTTATAGGTTTAAAGCCAATTCAATCCACTTCGGACTGTTTCTGCAAGACAACGATTTGCTTGATTTGTGACAGAATCCACTAAAAACTTTTAGAATTATTTTTGCAAGGTGCTGGAAATGTCCTTTTTCAGGTCCAGGACGAATTCTGTTGCGTTTCCCCTATCGCACGCCTTGCGGAAACTGGCCATGAGCTGTGTTGCGTCAGGAAGGTCAAAATGCATTTTGGAAGTCTCGTCGCTCAGCTTTTTTTTGGCCCGGCACACTAACTGCCGGCAATGGTCCTTTTTCTTGTCCAGCGCCTCCTGGAGGGCCTCGTAATCAAAATCAAATACCTCCTTTAATAGGTAAACGGCACGTTCCAGCGGCTCTAATTTGGCTTGTATCATCCGGAATGCCTTTGCCAGATCGGCTTCCAAATCCAGGTGGGAGAAGTTATTTTCTTTAAAACGGTGGATGAATTCAGAAACGTTGATGGAGTCCAGATATTCCTCCTTTTTCTTGCGCAGTGAGTTGATATGATTAAGACAGTTATTGGTCACTGCTTTAATTAAATACGCCTTCGTGTTCTCGATTTTTTCAGAATCAATGGTCAGCCATTTCAGAAAAGTCTCTTGCACAACGTCCTCCGCATCGGCCTTTGACCGCAGCAGATTATACGCGATAGAAGTCAGCGTAGGTTGATAGAGTACTATGGCTTGTGCCTGGTTCATAATCCAACACAAAAGTACGGCAAAATGACGGCTTTCTTATGAAAAATATTGCATTAAAAGCTTGCCACGGCCTTAAGGCCGTGGCAATTGAGATCAATCAATGTGGACTTTAGTCAACCCTTCATTTTGGAAGCGCCCCGGCGGCTTACATACGTTCGGAAATCGATCAGGGTATAATGTGAATTTACCCAGTCACCTTTTTTGGGCTAAAGCCCTTTGACATTACAGCTAAAATTGTCACGGCCTGAAGGCCGCGGCAATTGCTTTGAACAGAAACAGTTACTTTTATGTTAGGTTTTGGTTGAGGATTTAATCCCTTTTTTACTCATTTATTTTACATGACCGAGACAAGCCTTACACCACAGGTGCGTAGCAAACCAATTCTAAAACAGGAGTTGGCCTTTCTGTTTATTCACCTGCTTCCGTTGGCTGCGCTGTGGACAGGCGCCAGTACATTCGATTGGATGTTGTGTTTTTTTCTGTACCTCTATCGGATGTTTTGGGTGACCGGGGGCTATCATCGTTACTTCGCCCACAAGTCCTATAAAACTTCACGTTGGTTCCAGTTTGTGATTGCTTTTATGGCGGAGACCTCTGCGCAGAAGGGTGTGCTCTGGTGGGCCGCTCACCATCGTCATCATCACCGTCACAGCGATACGCCGCAAGATCCACACTCGATGAAAATCTATGGCTTCTGGTATTCACATGTCGGATGGATTGTAGGACCTGACTTTAAGGAGACCGACTACAAAGTGATTGGCGATTACGCGAAATATCCTGAGTTGATGTGGCTGAACAAACATTATCTGGTTCCCCCAACGGTACTTGCGTTAGTCGTGATGGCGTTGGGAGGCTGGGTAAACGGTGGAAGCATCCTGACGATGTTTACCTCGGATGGATTTTCTTCATTGTTCATTGGATTCTTTTTGAGTACAGTTATTTTGTATCACGGCACGTTTTCCATCAATTCCATTATGCACAAGTTTGGAAAGCCGCGTTACGAAACCGGCGAGGAGTCAAAAAATAATTTGTTGCTGGCATTGCTTACACTTGGTGAGGGCTGGCATAACAATCATCACTATTACGAAGTAGCATCGCGCCAGGGATTTTTCTGGTGGGAGATTGACATTACCTATTACATCTTGCGCGGACTTGGTGCTGTTGGTTTGATTTGGGATCTCAAGGAAGTGCCACGGCACATTAAGGACTCGAAGAACAAGCAGCATGCGCAGGAATTGAAAAGGCAGATGGAACGAGATCGTCCTACACTCGTGCGCAATGGGTCGCAAAAGGCCGTCGAAGAAGATGTCATCGGTTACTAATCCTCCAGATGAATTTCGGGATTTCCAGATGAACTTCCTGGAGAGCTCAAAAAAACTATCATCGTGGTTCATGAAAAAATCTTTCAAATTTTAAAATTTGAAAGATTTTTAACGAGTACCCGGGACGGGAGTTGAACCCGTACAACCTTTAAGGGTCACAGGATTTTAAGTCCTGCGTGTCTACCAGTTCCACCACCCGGGCGGGTATTCGTCATCGTTGGTCGTCAAGCGCTTTTCGTGAGCTCGATCGTACCTAAAATAAAAAAGTGTGAGTTTTCCCACACTTTTTTCGATTAACCATTAACGAACAACGATTAACCTACTTATGAGCGGGAAACGAGACTCGAACTCGCGACCCCGACCTTGGCAAGGTCGTGCTCTACCAACTGAGCTACTCCCGCTTGAATTTCCCTTAAGATTTCAAAGGGACTGCAAAGTTAAACTCGATTCCTAAATCTGCAAATCTGAGTTTAAGCCCTAAATCTCGTGTTCTCAAAAATAGCTCGAAAGCCATGTTTTTCCATACTTTAAAGACTCCGTAGCACAATGGAATCTAATCAGGACTATTGGGATACCGAGCAAATAAGTCGCTGATTACTCTTGAGTTTGTAGTAAATTCCCTTGGCTCATACTATCCCAGCTACTGTTCAAAGCAACCCCTGTAAGATTAAGTGGCGATGGATTTGATGATTTATTTGATCCACCGGCTAGCTATTCAAACAAATTTCTTGTTCCCATAAAACACACTTTCTAAAGTACCAATCAGTTTGTGACCAGAAATGAGTAACAAAGGGCTACTTTTTCAAATCTGATTTGGGCCCCGGAGACATTTTGGCAAGAAACTTCTAAAGAATGTTCAATTCCCGTCCCGGGTACTAATGTAATAACTGAAGCCTGTTTGTCAGCGCCTTTTCTGAAGCCAACAGATATTTGGTGGACGCTAAATTAAATTCCTTGCCTTCAACTCCAAATATTTATTAATCGTATTAATCGTAAGCCCCTCAGGCGTCGTGAGCACGGTCTGAATCCCGTTCCGATTCAGTTCTTTCACAATTAATTTTTTGTCATAGCTGAATTTTTCAGCAATCGCCTTATAGTAAATCTTTTTTATGGTATTGGCGGGTTCTTCCAGCAGCGATTTCATTTCGGTGTTTTCAAAAAAGATGACCACTAGTAAATGACGGTGCGAGAGACTTTTCAGGTAGGGCAATTGCCGCTCCATGGCAAAAAGACTTTCAAAGTTGGTGAAGAGCAACAGCAGGCTTCGTTGGGTGATCTTGCTGTGAATGTGGGCGTGCAGTCGCGAAAAATCAGATTCGCGAAAAGCAGTTTTTTGATGGTACAGTATTTCCTGAATCACGGCCATTTGGTTATTCTTTCTACTGGCCGGAAGCAGGGTGCCAATCTTATCCTGAAACGTGAGTAGCCCCGCTTTGTCAAATTTCTTTATGGCAATATTGGAAATGACCAGGCAGGCATTGATGGCATAGTCGAGGAGACTCAGCCCGTTGAACGGCATCTGCATCACGCGCCCCTTGTCGATGAGCGAATATACCTGTTGTGACCGTTCATCTTGATATTGGTTCACCATCAGCCGCGATTTGCGGGCGGTGGCTTTCCAGTTGATCGTACGGATGTCATCTCCACTTACGTACTCTTTGATGAGTTCAAATTCCTGGTTCTGACCAATCTTCCGAATTTTTTTTATACCCAACTGAGTAAGCCGGTTGTTAATGGCAAGCAGCTCATATTTGTGCATCTGTAAATACGAAGGATAGACCGGCACCATCTTGTCGCTGGAGAAACGAAACCGTCTGGATAAAAATTTCAATGGAGAACTTGCCACCACATTCACCGCCCCGAATGAATACTCACCGCGTCGCGTGGGACGAAGCTGATAACGGATTACTTTATTTTCTCCGGGAGTCATATCAATATTAAATTCGAGATCCCTTCGCTGAAACTGATGAGGCAGTTCATCAAAAACCCTTAACGAGACCGGAAAGGAATAAAAATTCTCCAGCTCGATCCGGATGTCATTCTCATCCCCATTGGAAAGCCGGTCGGGAGCAAAACGTTGGCCATTCATGCCCCTCTTTACACGGAATAAAAGTAAACAGTCAGAGAGGGTGAGTGCGAGAAGAAAATAAAGCAGGATTTGAGGAACAAGGATACCGACCCCCAGTACAAACGATAAAATAAAAATAATCACCAGGGTTCCGCTGGCAATGAAGAAGCGATTGGTGAGGTATAGATTGCGGAGGAACTTCATTAGTGTGCGTATTTTGGTAATCGGTAATCAGTGATTGGTAACCGGTGCCCAGAACTTTTCACATATTCCATATTTTAAGGAGTTTGTTTTGCGCGAATTGATGTCAGCCCAAAACCGATTACCTCTTACCGATTACCTGATTACCTCTTACCAATTACCCGATTACCGATCACCTGATCACCGATCACCACCTATCGCGGCACCTCAACCTTATCAACAATCTGCCTCACCACCTCATCTGCCGAGATCCCCTCCATTTCCTTGTCTGGATTTAACATAATGCGATGACGCAGGACGGGAAGCGCTACTGTCTTGATATCTTCAGGAGTTACGAAGTCGCGTGCTTGAAGAACGGCATACGCTTTTGAGGAATTTAGTATGGCCACTGAAGCTCGGGGAGACGCGCCCAAAAAAAGCATGGGGTTGTTGCGCGTTTCATGAATGAGCTGCGCGATGTACTTCATCAGGTTTTCTTCCAGATGCACCGATTGGGCCAGTTGACGAAAGACATGAAGATTTTCAGCAGAAAGGACTGGGCGCACTTCCTCGGTAGCCAGTTGTGATTTGCGGTTGTGTTGGCGCGATATAATGTTTACTTCCTGATCAAGATTAGGATAACCAACCAAAATTTTGAAGAGAAAACGATCCAGTTGTGCTTCCGGCAAACGATAGGTGCCTTCATGCTCGATTGGATTTTGAGTGGCTACAACGAGGTATGGGCTTTTCATTTTATAGGTATGTCCATCCACCGTTACCTGACGTTCTTCCATTACTTCAAAGAGGGCGGCTTGTGTTTTGGCTGGAGCGCGGTTGATCTCATCGATCAGCACGATATTTGAAAAGATCGGCCCGGCCTTGAATTCAAACTCAGAACTTTTCATGTTGAAGACCGAGGTGCCCAGCACATCCGATGGCATCAGGTCCGGTGTGAACTGGATCCGGGAGAAGTCGACTGAGATGACCCGCGCCAGCAATTTGGCGGTGAGGGTCTTTGCTACGCCGGGAACGCCTTCAATCAGAACATGACCATCCGCCAGGAGGGCCGTGAGCAGTAAATCGATCATGGCCTCCTGACCGACAATCACTTTACCAATCTCTTCCCGCACTTGCTTTACGTTCTGCAACAGTCCGCTCAGGTCGAGGCGATTTTCAAAAATGTTCTCAGCCATAGTTTTTCAAAATTTTTTTACTCATCATTGATTGGCACCTTTGCGATCTCTTTGCGAAAAACTTCGCGGCCTTTGCGTGAAAGGGTTCTCGCAAAGAAGACGCAAAATACGCAAAGACAAATTCTATTTTCTCTTTATTAATCAGCAGTCTTATTGGACAGCCGGGTAAATTTTTCTATCAATGTATTCAATTCAATCAGATCTTCTTTTTTGATGGAAGTTTGTTTTTGTACTTGCCCGATCATCTCAAACAACTGCCGCACGTGTTTTTCATTCTTACCTGCTTTTTTTGCCAGTAAGGACACAAAATTTTCATCCGGTGCATTCGGGTTTAAACGATAGCGCGTACGCACTTGATCAAAAAAGAAAATTATTTTTTTCCCGGCAATGTTTTTATGATCCCTTCGCTGGTAATACAAATTGCCGATCGTACCTACAAATTCAAGCGATGTATTTTCCAGTGGCGGGATAATGGGTATGATTCGTTGCTTGCGCTTGGCTTCAAATATCATGAATAGTAGTAACGAAATCAGGGTAATGTAATAGGCCCACGTCAACGGAGGGTTTGTGAGAATAAACCGCAGGGGTGTGCTTGCCTCCATTCTTCCGACGCTGTAGAATTCAGTCCAATGCACATCGGTTTTCGGTAGAAACGAAAGTGATGCTGCCACAAACTCGTGATTGTCACTTTTGAGCGCGTAGATGTTGGTGAACGCAAGCGGCACGCAGGTAAGGATGAAGCTACCCTTTCCCCACGTCGTGCGAATAGTTACCGGTTGATTCAAATCATTTTTGGCAATAACAGTGGTACGGGTGCTATCAAACGTTCCAAAATAATTATGAATGTTGTCACGCTTGAAAATAAAATGATGCAGCGTATCAAATCGTGGGTTGACAAAAGCAAGGTAAGACGTGTCCTTTCGCTGCTCCTGGATTCCGTCTCTGAAAAAATAATCATACGTTGCCAATTTGAGCGTGTCGGCCAGTTTTCCATGAAATGATTCTGCACCGATAAAAACCGAAGCACCTTTCGCAACGTGTTGAAGCAATATCTCCGTATCCTCTTTTTCACTTCTGAATGAATGGGTAAGAATGATCATGCTTTCACCATCTTTTAAGCTGTCCTTCAGCTCATAGATCGTTCGGTTTGAGATCGTGACTTTTTTTCCTTTGAATAAATCTGGAAGCAATTCGTTTAATACATATGCTCCGAATGGATTTTTATCTTCGACGGCATAGGTGGGTGTCCAGTCATATTGTCGGGGCTCCATCAGCTTTACCGCCAGGAACAAACCAAAGGCAAGTGATAGGTACAGGATGTATTTCCAATCCCGTCTCATGCTATTTTTTTTCTCCAGTCGTTAAAAATCACCTGAACGCGCTGGTACGTATTTTCATTCACCGTAAAATCTCCGTACCAGGCATAGTCAAAGTAAAAACTCAGTTCATTAAACCCGGTTTTAAGTTCACCGTCTCCAAGTTCATCCAGGTAGTCATGATTGGTCTTGCCGGGTCGCCAGTCGAGGTGGTGCTTGTCGGAAAGCAATTTGAGTGAGTACAGAAACGTCAGTCGCACGGCGAGGCGATATTCTTTTTTTTCCAATGCTTCCCGGATAAGTTTTTCAAAATCCATTTCATGAATATTCTCCTGGAAGGCTTGATAATTTAACGAGCCTTTATCCGCACCGGAATAGAATACCCGCAACGCATCCACTTTCAGGAGCATCATAACGATAACAATCAATACGCCAAGTCCAAGCGTGTACAACAACAGGCGTCCCCAATTAGTGGTAACGGCATTGCGGAATATCCATCCAAACAGCTGGTCGAGCCACAGGATCAAGCGGTCCCAAAGACTCTCGGCCACAGAAGGAGGTTGCTTATAATCAAAGTCGGCATCGTTCCGGAGCTGATCAACCTTGGTCGAATCAAACGATCGTCGTTGAATTCTGGATGAATCAGCCAGCACAGGCGACTTGCCATTATTAAAAGCCTTTGATCCTATAATTGAATCGGTTGCCGCCAAGGCTGGGCTATCCTGACCAAAGGCAACAAAACTTATTGCTGAAAGAAAAACGAGCGCGAAAAAGGAACGCATGTGACTGATTAGTAACTCTCGTCTTTCGCAGTTGCTGACGGAGCTTGACCGAACGATTCAATATCACTCATCAGGCCCTTCGCTTCTTTCATTTCTACCAGGTTGAAGTATTGGAAGGCTAACCCAACGGTGGGCAATAAGTAAAGGAGTAACTGGCTAATATAAGCCAACGAATGAAGGACAAAGACGATCGTTCCTATTATTCCTGAAGGCGCATTCAGATCACCCGATTTTACGTTATGAAGCATCGATATACCCTGTAAGATGGAGGCGGGGATTGAAAACACGTAAGAAATTACGCCCACGAGCAAGGAGAGGATTAAAAGCAGGCCAAACGTACTCCACCATTTTCCCCGAACAAGATAAAATGATCGGGTGATCGCTTGAAAGAACCCTTTCTTTTCGAATGCCCGAATGGCATAAACCAACGAAGCGCCCACCGCGAAGTACATAATACCAACGATCAGGAGAATAACTCCAAAAAAAATGAGAAATGGTGAAATGGCCCCCAGTACGAAGATTGGGATGATCATTAGCATATAGGCAACCGTGGCCAGCAAACCAAACAACAGGGTTGTAATAAAATACATGCCCAATGTTTCACGCACACGTACCCACACATCGTTGACATCAATAGCATTCGATTTTTGTTCGCTATACAAAATCAGGTAATTATTGGTCGTGGCAATGATGGCCACATAGCTGACCATCATAAAAACAAACATTAGAATCACTTGTAACCAAAAATTCACGGATAGAAAATAGCGTTGCAAAGCTTCCGGATTACCGGCGGCTCCAAAGGCGAGCTTGAAAATATCACCCATGAACGTGCTGAGCAGCAAGCTGGCAACCAGCACGGGCGGGCCTGCAATGTACAGTATGCTTTTCGACAAGGCTTTAAAATTCTGTTTGACAAAGGCAAAGGTGGTGTTCAGCTTGTTGCTGAAATCGCGGGTTTTGTGGAATTCAATGATCTTAAAGTTTTCCATGGCGCAGCCGGTAAGGGTAAACGACAAAGTAATAAATCATTAACACTGCCGACAAGCCGATGATCAGGGTCTTAAGACTCCAATGCATGAAGGCATAGCGGGTGATAGCTCCTTCGATGAAAGCCGCCAGGATAAAGAAAGGGACAAGCCCTATTACGACTTTCATTCCTTTCAGCGCACCCATCTTGAAAGAGTCAAAGCGTGAGTAAGTTCCGGGGAACAAGAGACTGTTTCCCATCAGGAAGCCAGCCGCCCCCGCGATTACAATGGACGACAGTTCAATTGTGCCGTGCAGCATGATCACCGGGAAGGCCTGTGCTAGCTGCTGTTCGCGGTAAAAAAAGGTAATGAAGGTGCCCACCATCAACCCGTTGTAGAATAAGTAGAAACCAGTGCCCATCGACAAAAAGACTCCGTACATAAACGTCATGAATGATACGATGATGTTATTCCAGGCAATCATGAAGAACATGGTTGTCTCATCATAGGAGGAATATATTTTTGTGGGGTTCCCCGACTTGATATTTTCAAGCGTCATGTTTACGTAATGATCACCGAGTATCAGCCGCACAAACGTATCGTCAAATGCAGCAGACACAGCCCCCATAACGCCAGCAATTATGAAAATAGTGAAAGCATAGAACAATGGCTTGCGCGCTTCATAGAGCACTGCCGGCAATTCGGTTTTCCAGAAGGCGATAAAACGACTGGCCTCTTCCCGTTTATTCTTATAAATTTCCAGATGTATTTTACTGGCAAGTGCGTTCAGATAGTGGGTGGTACGACTCGTTGGATATTGTGTCCGTGCGAAGGAAAGGTCATCCGTAATCTGAATAAAAAGTTCTGCCAGGTGATCGGGCTGCGCTACTTGTGGCTGGTTGACAATTTTTTCAAATGCTTCCCAGCGTGGGCGATTTCGTTGGATAAAGGCAGCTTCGCGCAAGGAAATGGAAATTTATTGTTGAATTGCTCGCTTTTAGCTTTTGACTTTTAGGGCTTCCCCTGCCACCTTCCTCCACACCCGAAAAACATTCCCCGAACAGATCTTCTCAATGTCCGTCTCTGTATAGCCACGCTTGAGCAGTACGTAAATCAGGTTTGGATATTGTGACACATCCTTGAGGCCGGTTGGCAGACTGTCGCCAACGCCGTCATAGTCTGAGCCAATTCCTACATGGTCAATACCTGCCAGTTTTACAACATGATCGATATGGTTTGCGACGGTCTCAACATCAGCATACAAAGAGGGATTGTCTTTTTTGAATTGGTCGAGAATAGGCTTGGCAAGTGAGTCAGTAATTTTTAGGTTTTTATCAGCCAGGATTGATTGAATTTTTTTTCTGTTTTCATCATTTTGTTTTGCAACGGTTGAATCCAGGAAAGTAGATCCAAAGTTGATTTGAATAACGCCGCCGTTCGCACCAAGCTTCTTAATCATGTCGTCGCTCATGTTTCGTTTGAAGGCAGGTGTGAAGTACCGGCAAGAGGAATGTGACGCAATGCAGGGCACTTTTGTCATGCGCATTACCTGATAAAACGTGCTGTCATCCACGTGTGAGATGTCAACCATAATTCCGACACGGTTCATCTCTTTTACCACCTCCCGACCAAAGGGGCTCAGGCCATGCCAGGTGTGTGTGGTATCATAGGAGGAATCGCAAATCTGGTTGTCCTTGCCGTGTGTAAGTGTGATATAACGAATGCCCCGATCGTAAAAATATTTTACATTCTTAATGTCATTGCCCACGGGTGCGCCATTCTCCATTCCCATCGGCAACGATATTTTGCCTTCTTTGAAATTTTTCTCCACG
>JANYKP010000266.1 GCA_025358195.1 Cyclobacteriaceae bacterium | reverse complement strand
TCCATAAATTTCAGCTCACCTCTGTCAATGGCCAGACCGTTTCTCTGCCGTTGGACCTGGGCGGCTTTGGAATCAGCCGCTACCAGTTTGACTATTTTCTTTTTCAAAGAGCCAAACAACTTGGCGTTGAATTTCTTCTCGACACAGAAGTAGATACGGTATCGTTCGCAAATGACCGTTTTGCAATTCACACCAATAAGGAAAACCAAGAGGCCGATGTAGTCATCGGTTCCTTTGGCAAGCGATCCAAATTAGATATCCAGCTCCAGCGCTCATTCATACAACAACGCTCACCCTATGTTGGTGTGAAGTATCACATCCGTTTAAGGGGCTTCCCGGACGATCTCATTGCTCTTCATAATTTTCAGGATGGCTATTGCGGCATCAGCCGGGTGGAGGGTAATGTTGTAAATCTTTGCTACCTCACGCACCGGGATAATGTCAGGACGCACGGTAACCTTCAGGCGATGGAGGAGGCCTTGTTATTCCGGAATCCCTTTCTGAAAAATATTTTTGAAGATGCTGAGTTTCTATTTACCAAACCGGAGACGATTAACGAAATCTCCTTTGAAACCAAGGCACCGGTAGAAGGACACCTGCTGATGGCCGGCGATGCAGCGGGTATGATCACCCCGCTCTGTGGAAACGGTATGGCCATCGCGATCCATTCGGCAAAAATTCTCAGCGAGCACGTCCTTCGATTTTGCCGGGATGACTATTACTCACGCGACCAGCTTGAAAAGGATTACTCAAAAGCGTGGAAGCGGCATTTTGCCAACAGGCTTTGGGCCGGAAGACAAATTCAGCGCTTGTTTGGCGATACGTGGACCTCCAACGCAGCGGTGAACCTTGCGCGTTACACCCGGCCAGCTGCCAATTTTCTAATGAAAAAAACCCACGGTGCTCCTTTCGACATCACCCCTTTCAATAGCAGGTGATTTTTGATAAAAAAGTTTTTTAACTTTCACAAAACGCTAACATGAACAACTCAAATCGCAGAGAATTCCTCCGCTCCCTTGGGCTCATCACCGCGGGTGGTTTAACAACCGCGGTTGTGTTGGAATCATGCTCTTCAAAACCTGCTTCTGAACAACTATCCGAATCCACCGCATTGACACCTGAAACAAAAAAAGAAATGTTTTTTAAAATCTCATTAGCTGAGTGGTCATTGCACCGTGCGCTCCAGGCCAAACAACTGGACCACCTTGACTTTCCCGCCAAAGCGAAAAATGATTTTGGAATTTCCGCTGTAGAGTATGTGAACCAGTTCTTCAAAGACAGAGCCAAAGACACGACCTATCTCACGGAATTGAAAAAGCGCTGCGATGACAATGGTGTTACCAGTGTGCTCATCATGTGTGACAACGAGGGGTTCATGGCAGATCTTGATTCAAAAAAACGTCAACAGGCAGTAGAGAACCATTACCAGTGGGTGGATGCGGCCAACTTTCTCGGCTGTCATTCGATTCGGGTGAATTGTTTTGGAGAAGGCGCGCGCGAAGAAGTGGCCGAGGCGGGCATGGATGGACTGCATAAACTCAGTGAGTATGCACAAACCGCTGGAATCAATGTAATTGTAGAAAATCACGGAGGCATGTCTTCCGATGGCCAATGGCTTAGTGGCGTCATCACGGCCGTGGGCATGTCCAACTGTGGCACGTTGCCCGATTTTGGGAACTTCTGTGTCCGCCGGGAGAAAGGAGACATGTGGGAATCAAAATGCATGGAATACTACGACCGGTACAAAGGAGTGAGCGAGTTAATACCTTTTGCAAAAGGTGTGAGTGCAAAGACCTACGATTTTGATGAGCAGGGCAATTGTGTTGAAACAGATTATGCGAAGATGTTGCCCATCGTAAAACAAGCGGGGTACACCGGTTACATTGGCATTGAGTATGAAGGCGAAAAGCTTTCTGAAGAAGATGGTATCAGAGCCACGAAGAAGTTATTGGAGAAAGTTGCAATGGCGTAGGGACTGTCCCTCGTCGCGCCGCATGTACAATCACCTGGCTAAGAGAATTAAGGAATCCAGAATGAAAAATGTAAAAGTTAGAGCTAACCAAAACTTTTACATTTAATATTGAGCATTTTACATTCTACATTCTTTCCATGCCTAAAAAAGATATTCCCCCAAATGGCTCACGTCAAAAAAGAACCAGATGAAAAATGCATTTAAGCAGGTGGCCGAAATAAAATTGAGCCTCATCGTATGTTTAAAATCTGCCTCCCTGGGATCGCGGAGAACTTTTAGAAACCAAAATCCAAAGTAGAGTACGACGGGACTTAGCGCTGCCAGGAATGTCCAGCAATAGCGTGTTTCATAAAAATTAACGAAGAAGAACATAAATCCTGCCGCTGCCAGAGCAAAGAAGATGCCTGCAAAGTAAAATGTACCGCGAATGCCCAGCATCCGGCTCATGGTGTTATCTCCATGCTTTGCATCTTCTTCGTGCTGATACACTTGTGTCAATGGATAGTTGGCCCACAACATGATGCTGGTGAGTGCAGCCGGTACGAGTACTTTCACTTGCAGAAGATTGACAACATCAAAATTATTGATTCCCGCATAGCACATCATAAAGGTGAAAGTCCCCTGGAACCAACCAGTTACAATCCAGCCTCCTATCGGATATTTTTTCAATCGCACCGAAGGATGACTATAGGCCTTTGAAACAAGTCCGTAGATCACCAGCATGCATGAAAACAGAAAGGAAACTTTAATAAACCCGAAGACAATCGCCGCGACATCCAATAAAAGAGACATCCAATAAAGCCCTTTGTTTACAAGTGGCGGATTCTTAAGGCCTCCGATGCTTTTCTCGTCCTTGTCGAAATAACTGTTATAGCCGTTGCTGGCCGGATACAATAAGAAGTGGAGAATAATAAACACCCACAGCAGTCGTGTCTCGCCCAGATTAGGAGACTCAGCAAGCGCAAATAAGAAGACGGGCAGTAAGAAATAGGAAAAAGGAATGCGAAGGTGAAGAAATGTGGATTTTGAAAACATAGATCGAAACTTAATGATTAAAATAAACCTTTTTCAAGTAGTATTGAGAAATGAGTTTCATCACCTCTATCGGTACGGCCACCCCCCCTCATTTGCTCGGCCAGTCAGCCATTGCGGAATTTATGACGCGGGCTATGGAGCTTGGCGAAGATGATGCCCGCAAGCTGCGAATTCTTTTTCGCGCCAGCGGCATCGAAACGCGTTATTCGGTGTTGGATGACTATGGAAAAACCGAGGGCTTCCACTTTTATGAGAACACCGCCGGCATGGAACCATTTCCTTCCACCAAGCGAAGGCTGGAGCTATACCGCCGCCATGCCCTGGCTGTCAGCCTGGAAGCAGTATCATCCTGCCTTACGCCCATTGGTGACTTGCGAAAAGATAGCATCACACATCTGATCGTTGTCAGTTGCACAGGCATGTACGCACCGGGTCTTGATATTGACCTGGTAAAAGCGTTGGGGCTGAACTCCGACATAGAGCGTACGAGCATCAACTTCATGGGATGTTACGCGGCGTTTAACGCACTGAAACTTGCTGACGCCGTGTGTACCTCCCGACCCAATGCAAAAGCCCTTATCGTTTGCACGGAATTGTGTACGATTCACTTTCAAAAAGAAAACACAGAGGATAATTTATTGGCCAATGCATTATTTGCGGATGGGGCCGCGGCTGTTCTTGTCGAAGGCACCGCCAGGAATGGATTAAACCTTTTACAGGAAAGTTTTCATTGTCAACTTGCCACGGAGGGTGAGCACGACATGACCTGGACCGTTGGCGATGTTGGGTTTGAAATGCGCCTATCATCGTATGTGCCGGAATTCATCCGGACCGGGATCAAAAATCTTACCCGTTCCTTGCTTTCAAAAATTCACCAAAGTCTTCCGGAAGTAGCTTATTTTGCCATTCATCCTGGTGGAAAAAGAATCCTGGAAGCCATTGAAGGTGAATTGGGCTTAACGAAAGAACACAATAAATACGCTTACGAAGTCCTTAGAAAATTCGGAAATATGTCGTCTCCCACCGTGCTCTTTGTGCTTCGGGAGATTTGCAAAAACCTCAACGCTTCTGATCACGACAAACGCATCCTAAGTTTTGCCTTTGGCCCGGGCTTGACGTTGGAAAGTATGGTGTTGAAAATTGAAATGCGTTAGTGAAATGACGAAGTGCGAATGTCGAATGACGAATTTAATTCGTACCTCGTAATTCTTAACTCATTATTCGTAATTCGTTTGTAATGTTTTCCCGCTTCCAACATCGTTCCCATCAAATCGAGATTATGGATGATCTTCAGTGCAGTGGCGACGTGGTGAACCAGACTTTGCGCGAACTGGAATTTATCAACCGGTGGCTCGGCGGAAATGCTGTTACACTGGAGGGCATCAAGCAATTGACAAAAGGACAAAAGAAAAAAGCGTGGTCCATTGCAGACCTCGGCTGTGGCGGCGGCGATATGCTGAAACGGTTGGCCGATTGGGGAAGGAAAAATAACCTCACCCTGAAACTCACCGGCATTGATGCTAACCCACATATCATTGACTTTGCCAAAAGCAATTGCAAAGCCTATCCTGAAATTTCTTTTGAGGCGTTGGATATTTTTTCAATGGAATTTCAGCAACGGAACTATGACATCATCTTGGGAACGCTATTTTATCACCACTTTACACACGATACATTAGTCGATTTCTTTTCAAAATTAAAACACCAGGCGGGAACGGGTCTTGTCATCAATGATATCCACCGGCATTGGCTTGCGTTCCATTCCATTCGCCTCCTCACCAAAGTTTTTTCCAAATCAGCGATGGTAAAATTTGATGCGCCACTATCCGTGTTGCGGGCTTTCACCAAGCAAGAGTTGGCTGACATCTTGTTTAAAGCTGGCATTCAGAGGTTTCGAATGAAATGGAAATGGGCCTTCCGGTGGCAAGTAATCTGTACCGTGATTTCGTAGGGAAAAGAAGGTTTATGGGCGAATTTTTGGCACAGTTTTTCGTAAATTTATAACACCTAACAATCATTGTATGAAAACCCGTATCGGTCAATTATCTGTTCTCTTTCTTTTTATTGCAGGGTGCGCCTCCAGTCCTTTCGGGAAAAAAGTGAGTGAGCCCTTCAGCGGTAATGCCTATGAATCAAATAACCGCTTCTTTCGCGGAACCGGCAAGGGTGAAAGTTCGGCCGACAACATTGCTCGCGGTAAGGCGGACATTGAAGCTAAAACAATTTTGGCCGGACAGGTAAACACCACCATGAAACAAGTGGCTGACAACTACCAGGGCCAAACGGAGAATGAACGTGGGGCCGATGTAGCACAGAAGTTTCAAAGCCTGGCGCGCGAAGTGATGAACACCGATCTGGCAGACCTCCGTAAAATCGGCGAAAAAAAATACTTCAATGAAAAAGAAAAGAAATACACCGTATTTATCGCGTATGAGATCAAGAAAAACGCCATGTTTCGCTTCATGAAAAAACAGGCGAAGACCGACCAAACGATCAACGAGCGTCAGCAGGCGCTGATTCAAAAAATTCTTGATGAAGAGGTAAAAAAGTCGGAGGCCGAGAATTAATTAATTTGAAAATTATTCGATTTGAAAATTATACGATGTAGGGCTCATTGTCTCGACGATCCGTTTATTAATTTCACCTCAGACTCATTTTCAAATTTTCAAATCAACCCATTGATCAATTATTTTCCCTCCGTCATTCGCTCAGCCGTTTCAGCCATCTTGAGTTGCTGAATAAAATCGTCTATCTCCCCGTTCATAATAGCAGGAAGGCTATGTTTTGTGAAACCGATGCGGTGGTCGGTTACGCGACTCTGCGGATAATTGTAGGTCCTGATTTTTTCTGAGCGGTCACCACTGCGAACCTGTGAACGTCGTGATGCGCCTATTTCATTATTCTGCTTTTCAACTTCCATCTCGTACAACTTGGCGCGAAGCATTTGCAAAGCCCGTTCACGGTTGGCATGTTGTGAGCGCTCCACCTGACACGTGATCACGATGCCTGTGGGTTTGTGGGTGAGCTGCACTTTCGTTTCTACTTTGTTTACGTTCTGTCCACCGGCCCCACTGCTTCGCGCTGTTTGATATTCAAGATCCGCCGGGTTTATCGTCACATCCACTTCTTCAGCCTCCGGTAAGACCACAACCGACGCTGCGGACGTATGAACTCGTCCCTGTTGTTCTGTATCCGGCACGCGCTGCACGCGGTGTACACCTGACTCATATTTAAAAATTCCGTAAACTCCCGAACCCTCGATGAGACTGATCACTTCCTTGTATCCCCCGGCTGTTCCTTCTGTCACATCCATGACCGTCACTTTTAATCCTTTTCGGTCGCAGAAACGCTGATACATACGCCAAAGGTCTCCGGCAAAAATAGCCGCTTCGTCTCCGCCGGTGCCCGCCCGGATTTCGAGGATACAATTCCTGTCATCATTGGGGTCTTTGGGCATGAGGAGTTCCTTGATCTCTTCATCGATGGTGTCACGTTTGGGTGTCAGTTCATCCAGTTCCATCTTTGCTAGCTCGCGCAATTCAGAATCCTTTTCCTTCTCCAGCACATCTCTGGCATGTTCCAGACCTTCCAACACCGCGCGATAGGCCTTGTACTTAATCACTACCTTTTCCAGCTCACGATATTCCTTGCTCAGTTGGGTGAACTTTTTCATGTCAGCCACTACACCCTGTTGTCCGAGGAGTTGTCCTACTTCTTCAAAGCGATGGTTTATTTCTTCGAGTTTTTCGATCATATCTTAATATCGGCGCAAAGTTATAAATTCGAGGTGATAAGCCACGGCCTAAAGCGACAGCCTCAGATTACACTGATTACCACAAAAAAAAATTACAAAAAATCCGAGGTAATCCGTGCCATCCGTGGCAAAAAGAATACCCTTTTGAATTGCATCCTGGAGCGGTAGCTTTGAAATAATTTGAAATCTTATCTATGAAGAAGTTAGTCTTAATCGCAATATTATTCTGCTGTGCCTGCGGCGGCAAACTCAGCGATGAACAGCGTAAGCGGTTACACGATGGTATGGCCACACAGGACATCAAACGTGTTTCCGACGCGGACCTGGAGGCAGCTGCGTTATCCTATGCCAATTCGGTGTTGGCCGATGTGGAGAAAGTGGACAAATTCTTAAATCAAAAATCAAAAATCGATTCGATTGCTGCTGCACGGAACGTGAGGATATACTCGCTGATACCCGATGATGCCGCTTTGCGTGAAATTGAAAAGAAACTGGTGGACGCCTATATTACCGGTGCAGACGCAGGCCAGGCCGTGGATAATCTCCAAAAGGCGGGAGAAGATTCTCTGTTATTTACCCGGCCCGTTTTCAAAGACCGGCCGGATGGTTCTCAGCAATTCAGCCACGCTATCGGAATCAAGATGGCTAGGAAGACGGTGGTCCTGTCAATGCCTTCTCAATGAAAGCGGAAAGCTTAAAGCAGAAAGTCAAACTTTAAACTTTTAGTTTAAACTTTAAACTTCAATAACACGTGACTTCCACTCCTTCATCCTGGCAACTCTGGATTGACACCGGTGGCACGTTTACAGATTGTATCGCCTGTACACCAGCCGGTGAAATTCAACGGCTAAAAGTACTCAGCAGCAGCGTCCTTCGGGGAAAAATGGTGAAGCGTGTAGATGATCACACCCTACAAGTTGAAATGGCGTGGCCGGTTGAGTATGATATTTTCCGGGATTTCGAATTTCGCTTAGTAGAAAAATCATTCTCTTCAAAAATCGATTGGATCGATCTGGTTAAAAATCGCATTCATCTCCAATCGCCATTGCATAAAACATTTAATGAATCAACTTTCGAAATTACATCGAATGAAGAAGTTCCCATTTTAGCCGCCCGGCTTCTCACGATCACTCCCCTGAATAAAAAATTTCCTCCACTGGAAATGCGGCTGGGTTCTACGCGAGGTACCAACGCGATCCTGGAACGCAAAGGAGCAAGAACGGCT
>JANYKP010000234.1 GCA_025358195.1 Cyclobacteriaceae bacterium | reverse complement strand
ATTTCATTTAATCTGTCACCGATACAACTATATGTCGTGGGCGACAACTTGCTCCGGGCACCGGCTGCATTGATTGCGAACAAAAATCTTAACGCCTATATAAACAGTTCGCAGCTAATTACGGTCAGGGCAGGATTAAACTTTGTGTTTGGGTGGGACAAAGGAACTTCTAAACAAGTGGAAGTCAACGATGAGAGCCATAATCCCAAAAAGAAAAAATCTGCATTTGGACGTACTCCATCCAAGAGAAAAGCGACGAGGTTCCGATAGTGCCTCTTAGCGTAAAACGAAAAAGCCCTGCATGAACAGGGCTTTTTCGTTTTTTAATGACCGGAAAAATTAGCTTCCACAGGCCTCACAGGCGTCTGGGTTATCCAGTGAGCAGGCCATATCGGCACGATTCTGATCGGCACTTGTTACAGGCTGAGTCACGTACTGGATGGCATGCTGTACGTCCAGCATGGCTGGAGTGGATACTTGCACGATCACCGGATCCAGGATCGCTTCTCCAATCGCTTCGGATACTGGTTGTTGCATGTTCGCTTTGTCAAGAGTAAACTTGATAGCATCTGCCGCAGCCGTCGAACGCAAATAGTACATGCCGGTTTTTAGACCTTTCTTCCAGGCATAGAAATGCATGGAGGTAAGCTTTCCAAAATTCGGGTTCGTGATGTGTATATTCAAACTCTGTGACTGGCAGATATAAGCGCCCCGGTCAGCGGACATATCGATGATAGACTTCTGAGAAATTTCCCACACGGTCTTATAGATGTCTTTAATATTTTGGGGAATCTCTGGGATGGATTGGATCGATCCGTTAGCGCCGATAAGTTTTTGACGCAGGGTGTCACTCCAAAGTCCGGCGCTCATAAGATCTTTCATCAGGTGTTTGTTCACCACAATGAATTCTCCCGACAAGGTCCTCCGTGTGTAGATGTTGGAAGTATACGGTTCGAAGCACTCATTATTTCCAAGAATTTGTGAAGTTGAGGCCGTGGGCATCGGAGCTACGAGGAGGGAGTTGCGGACCCCATATTGTTTCACATCACGCTTAAGTTGTTCCCAGTTCCAGCGGCCGGAATCGGGCGTCACACCCCACATATCGAATTGGAAAATTCCTTTTGAAACAGGTGATCCTTTGAAGGTTTCATAGGGTCCGTTGGCCTTAGACAATTCCATAGATGCCTCCATGGCACCAAAGTAAATGGTCTCAAAAATATCCTTATTCAAGCCGCGTGCTTCTTCCGAATCAAAGGGCATCCGCAGAAGAATAAAAGCATCCGCCAATCCCTGAACACCCAGCCCAATGGGGCGATGTCGCATGTTTGACTTCTTGGCTTCCGGTACAGGGTAATAGTTGACGTCAATGACCTTGTTGAGGTTGCGGGTGGCAACTTTCGTGATTTCGTACAATTTCTGATGATCAAACTTTCCATCGGATGTCACAAACTTCGGCAGTGCGATGGAGGCCAGATTACACACCGCTATTTCATCGGCCGAAGTGTACTCAATAATCTCGGTACACAGGTTGCTCGATTTGATGGTGCCCAGGTTTTTCTGGTTGGACTTTTTGTTGGCAGCGTCTTTGTATAAAATATAGGGCGTTCCGGTTTCGATTTGGGATTCGAGGATTTCAAACCACAGGTCTTGTGCTTTTATTTGTTTGCGGAACTTATTTTCTTTCTCGTACTTTTCATATAAGCGCTCGAATTCTTCTCCGTAGCAATCTGCTAATCCGGGGGCCTCGTTGGGGCAGAAGAGTGACCATGTCTCATTGCTCTCTACACGCTTCATGAAAAGGTCCGGTATCCACATGGCATAAAACAGATCGCGGGCACGCATCTCGTCTTTGCCATGGTTTTTCTTCAGATCGAGGAATTCAAAAACATCAGCATGCCACGGTTCCAGGTAAATGGCAAAACTTCCTTTGCGCTTACCACCACCCTGGTCGACGTAACGTGCGGTCATGTCAAAGTTGCGCAGCATGGGTACGATTCCATTTGATGTGCCGCCGGTTCCTTTGATGTAAGAGCCTTTGGCGCGCACATTATGAACGCTTAAACCAATGCCACCTGCCGATTGAGAAATTTTTGCACAATTTTTTAATGTATCGTAGATACCGTCAATGCTATCATCCTTCATGGTGAGCAAGAAACAAGATGACAATTGTGGCTTTGGGGTTCCGGCGTTAAATAGCGTGGGAGTCGCGTGTGTAAACCATTTCTCAGAAAGCAGGTCGTAGGTCTCAATGGCAGCGGGAATGTCTTCACCGTGGATCCCAACGGCCACACGCATTAACATGTGTTGTGGGCGTTCTACCACTTTACCCTCGATTCTCATAAGGTAGGAGCGCTCCAAGGTTTTGAACCCGAAATAATCGTAACTGAAATCACGATCGTAGAAGATGGCATCATCCAACTCGGCAGCATGGTTCTTGATGACCTTCCAGGTTTCCTTAGAGATCATCGGCGCATTCTGTCCGGTTTTGGCATCTACGTGCTGATAGAGCCGTTTCATGGAATTGGAGAATGACTTGCTGGTGGTCTTGTGGAGGTTGGAGACCGCAATACGTGCCGCAAGCTTGGCGAAGTCCGGGTGGCGAGTGATCATCGTAGCCGAGATTTCCGCCGCGAGGCTGTCTAATTCATGCGTGGATACGCCATCGTAGAGGCCATTGATCACCTTCATGGCTACTTCTACAGGGTTCACGAGTTTTGGATCGAGTCCATAGCAGAGTTTTTCGATCCGGGAGGTGATTTTGTCGAACTTAACGGACTCTCTGTGTCCGTCACGCTTCAATACGAGCATGTCTGAGGGTTGTTTGGGTGTAGTAAAAGTTTAAAAAATGGTTTCAAAAGGTAATTAAAAATCTTCGTTCAGTGAAAATTTTTGGTCTACTTCTTTTTCTGTGCTTTTCATGACCCCTGCTTTCTGGTATTCTGCTACACGTTTTTCGAAGAAATTGGTCTTTCCCCTCAACGAAATCATCTCCATAAAATCAAAAGGATTGATTGCGCCATACACCTTTTTTCCAATTAATTCATTCAAAAGCCGGTCGGCAACGAACTCAATGTACTGACACATAAGCTGGGAATTCATCCCGATCAGGTTCACGGGCAGGGCATCGGTCACAAACTCCTTCTCAATGGCGACAGCGTCCATGATGATCTCCGTCACACGTCCTTCAGGAAGCTTGTTGGCCACATGTTTGATATAAAGGTGACAGGCAAAGTCGCAGTGCAATCCTTCGTCGCGGGAGATCAGTTCATTGGAAAAACTCAGCCCTGGCATAAGGCCCCTTTTCTTCAGCCAGAAGATGGAGCAGAAAGAGCCGGAAAAGAAAATGCCCTCCACGGCAGCAAAGGCCACCAGCCGCTCCTGAAAATTTCCCTGGTTGATCCAACGCAGGGCCCAGTCAGCTTTCTTCTTCACACAATCCATCGTGTCGATAGCGTGAAAGAGCTTGTCCTTTTCTTTCGGATCTTTTACCAGTGTATCGATCAGCAGGGAATAAGTCTCGGAGTGGATGTTTTCAATGGCGATCTGAAAGCCATAGAAAAATTTTGCCTCTGTGTATTGCACTTCACCAATGAAATGCTCTGCCAGGTTTTCGTTCACGATACCATCACTGGCAGCAAAAAAGGCCAAAACATGGGTTATGAAGTACCTTTCACCGTCATTGAGGCCGGCCCAGTCGCGCAGATCGTGACTCAAATCGATTTCTTCTGCGGTCCAGAAACTTGCTTCGGCCTGCTTGTAGAATTTCCAAATATCATGATGCCGGATGGGGAAGAGGACGAAGCGGTCCTTGTTTTCTTTCAGGATGGGTTCCTCAAGTAAAGGTTGGCTCATATATTTTGTGGGGTTGGTCGTCAGTTTTGCCTCCTCAATTTTTAGAGAACGTCGGTCGGCTCATCGTGTGAGTGTACGAACTCAATAAAGTTTGGGAACAACAAATATTCTAAATGAGGGATACATATCAAAGGAGGTGGCCAGCCGGCGATGATCGGTTTCAAACGTTACCGGCCTTCAGAATTTTGAAAAGGGTTTCATTCTCATTCACTTATCTCCCATATGAAAAGTGAATACTCAAATGATAAATTTTCTAAAAAATTTAATGTAAAAAATCGAGTTTAATTACAGTCAGCTTTTACGTCAATTAGCGGAGGAGGATTTGTTAGGTTTAGGTGGGATTTAGCCATAAGACCCTTCCAATCGCACCCAAGTTGACCTAAACCTCTTTGATTAGGTTCTTTTGGGCTTTTTTGAGAGAATTATTGGTTTTTCTGGGGTAGTATTCTATCTTTGCAGTCCATTTTTAAAACCAACTCTCATGTACGCTGTCGTGGATATCGCTGGGAAACAATTCAAAGTCGAAAAAGACCAGTATTTATATACGCCGCTCTTGGACGCTGAGGCGGGTGCAACTGTTCAGTTCGATAAAGTTCTGTTAATTGACACGGACGGCGCTGTACAAGTGGGCAGTCCGCTGATCAAGGGAGCGACCATATCCGGCAGGGTGCTGGAGCACGTGAAGGATAACAAAGTGATTATTTTTAAAAAGAAACGCCGTAAGGGATATGCCGTTAAAAACGGTCACCGTCAAAATTTTACAAAGGTTCAGATTGAAAGTATCCAGGCGTAGAAAGCATAGAAATTAGAAAAAACGTTTTAGACTCATGGCACACAAGAAGGGGGAAGGTAAAGTTAAAAACGGGCGCGAATCAGAAAGCAAGCGCCTTGGCATCAAAGTTTTCGGTGGTCAAAAAGTAATAGCCGGTAATATTATTGTTCGCCAGCGCGGCACCAAGCACCATCCCGGCAGAAATGTTGGGATCGGTAAGGATCATACTCTTTTTGCGCTCACGAATGGAACGGTACTGTTCAAAAAAGGAAGGGCCGACAAGTCTTTTGTGTCGGTCGTAGCGGCAGAAGCCTGAGATAAAATTTTAAGATTTTTTGAAGCACCCGGAGAGCAATTTCCGCGGTGCTTTTGTATTTGTATGCCTGGCAGATTTAATGACGTCCGTAACTTGTCAAGGCAAATTGGTCGCCGGCTCACTCTGTTGCACTACACCAATCCAGCTATCCGGCTTATTTGAACCAAGTGACGTTTCCTAATCAAACCGTAACATTGGCAACCCCAACCGGAGGACTTTCAATCGAGCGTGAATTTACGGTCTCCTACAGAGGACAGAATGTTGTCATGAGAATCAATTTGGAACAGACTAATCCTAACGTCAGCGCAGCCGGAATAACCACGTTCCTGGGCTTTGGTTTTTCAGCAGGGACAGCTAACGCCAACCTTGGGACGGTTTTTGCGCCACTTCACAACTCCACAGTAAGCTGTACTTCGGTCCGTCAGTTTTACTTGGCAACGCCAGGTTCCGGAACTTTTGTGGCACCCTCAAGCCCTCCACTTCTTGCTGCTGGATTACCCCAGTCACCAATTCCAAACCGTGGAGTATACCGGACAGATATAGCGGGCACTGCTCCGGGTAATACGTTCTCTATCGGTGTGGATGATGATTGCGATGAATACGGGAGACTAAGTGGATATTGCACCTGGACCCGCAGGGTTTATTTGAAGTTGACCAAACTATAGTCCGACATTATCAGAAAAGAAAAACGCCCGGAATCCGGGTGTTTTTCTTAACACAATTTGAGGTATTTTATGAGTCCGCGTGAAAGTAATTTTTAGTAGTAAACCGGTCATACATTTTGAGCGTTTTAAGCCTTTTTAGGATGCAGTGGTTTAATATCTACGCCGATTGACCAGTAAATTCGCCGTTTTGTCTAACGCACTTCGCTTCTCAGGTGTTTTCTTTTTACAAATAATACCATAATTTCGACACCTTAATTATTTAACCTAAACCAAAACCTATGAAGAAGTTTTTACTTGTATGCTTCACATTCGTTTTTGCACTGAGTACAGCATGGGCTCAGGAACGAGTGGTTTCGGGTAAGGTGACCTCCCCAGAGGATGGATCAACTTTACCTGGCGTAAACGTAGTGCTGAAAGGAACAACCAATGGAACGGTTACCGACGCGGATGGTAATTATAAATTGAATGTTCCTGCTGCGGGAGGCACCGTCGTGTTTTCATTCATTGGCATGCAAACACAGGAAATATCAATCGGTGATCGTGCTGTGGTAGATGTACAATTGGGAACGGACATCAAGCAGTTGTCGGAAGTTGTGGTCACCGCTATGGGCGTACCGCGCGAGACCAAATCACTTGGTTACTCCGTTACTTCAATCGATAATCAGCAATTGACGGCTGGGAGGACTACCAACATTGCCAACGCACTTACCGCCAAGATTGCAGGGGTGCGCATTCAAGGATCCAATGGAATGGTAGGATCTTCATCCAGCATCTTTATACGAGGCCAAACTACATTCACGGGTACGAACCAGCCACTTTTTGTGGTGGATGGAATTCCTATTGACAACGGTGGCGGAGCGAATGCTTTACAGTCCGGAGTTTCCAATTCAAACCGTGGTATCGACCTTAACCAGGATGACATTGAAACAATGTCGATACTGAAAGGACCGTCTGCGGCTGTATTGTATGGATCAAGAGCAGCTGCCGGTGCTATTATTATCACAACCAAGAAAGGAGCAAAAGGAAAAGGAAAGAATACTGTGAATTTTAGTTCAGGGGTGACCTTTTCGGAGGTAAACAGATTCCCGGATTATCAGAACGTTTATGGTCAAGGTCAATATGGTGTTTTTAACCCCGCAAATGATGTAAACAGCTGGGGACCAAAAATTGCCGGACAAAATGTAACCAACTTCCGTGGCCAGCAGGAAGCCCTGACCTCATATCCAAATAATGTAAAGAACCTATTTCATCAGGGCCGTACTTTCCAGAACAATGTGTCTTTTTCAGGAGGATCGGATAAGTCAACGTACTATGTTTCGTATGGTAACCTTCATGACATGGGGATATTGCCCAATAATGAATTGACCAGAAACAATTTCACATTCAACGGAAGTACGCAGCTCACAGATCGGCTTAAAGCAACCGTTAACGCCACGTATACGAATACGAGAACGGCCAGAACACAGCAGGGAAACCAACGCTCGAACCCTTTCTTTTCCAATTGGATTTTGCCAAGGTCGTTCGACTGGTACAATTATCCCTATGTACTTCCGGATGGAACACAAAGATCTCCCGGCCAGACAGGACTTCCTACAGCCACCGATTTGACCACACAAAACACAGCGTACGGGCCGGATGATAATCCATTCTTTTCAGAGAAATTCAATACCTCCAATGAAGAGGTAAACAGGATCATCGGAAACATAAGTTTGTCGTATGATATAAAACCATGGCTGACTGCTTCCTATCGGATCGGTACAGATTCCTATTCACAGGAATTCAAAGTGATCAATGCCAAGACTGCCAAGGGTGGAAGCGCTGCTAGTTTAACGGGCGCCATTCAAGATGAAATATTTAACCGGTCAGAGTTAAGTTCGTATGCCACCATGACCTTCAATAAAAGGTTTATGGACAATAACTTCGGTGTGCGGGCATTTGTTGGCAATGAAATCAATCAACGGAAGACAAGAGACAATGGCGCCACAGGGACGGATATTCAAATCATTGGCCTGAATAACATTACCAATACGCTTAACTTCTCACCCTTTGGAACGATATCAAAACAGCGATTGATCGGAGTCTTTGCAGATATCTCTTTGGACTGGAAGAATTCTATTTTTCTTGGTTTAACGGGAAGAAATGACTGGTCATCGACTTTTGGTCCCCAAAGAAGATCCTACTTCTATCCTGCGATCACGACGAGTGTTGTGTTAACAGAATTGGTACCTTTTCTTCAGGACAACAACGTCCTTTCTTTTGCTAAGATCAGGGCCAATTATGCAAGTGTAGGACGCGAGGCAGGTATCTATTCAACCGACACCTATTATAGCCGGACCGGTCCCGCTGACGGATTTGGTCCGAGTATCTTGTTCCCTTTCAGAGGACAGCTTGGTCAAACGTTGAATAATACAGGTGGAAATGCTGCGCTAGCACCCGAATTCAATGATAACATGGAGGTAGGAGCCGATTTAAGGTTCTTCAACGGCAAATTTACCATCGATGTGAATTATTTTAAGAACAACAGTCGCGATATCATCTTCGCTGTTCCTGTAGCAGCAGCCTCCGGATTCACGAACCAACAAAAGAATATTGGCACCTCGGAATCAAAAGGATGGGAAATAGCCATCGGGGCGACTCCCTATCAGGCCAATGGTTTCAGGTGGGATATTTCAGCTAACTGGACTAAAATAGTGACTAAAGTAACCAGCCTTGCCCCTGGAGTGACTCAGGTTACGCTGGGTGGGTTTACCACGCCTAGCACACGACTTATTGTAGGACAGCCTTACAGTACACTCTTTGGTTCTGTATTCCAGCGCGAAGCAACTACCGGAAAATTACTGGTAGACTCGAACGGTCGATTGCAGACCGCCCTGGATAATCAAATCATAGGAAATCCCAATCCCCTGTGGTATGCGGGTATAACTAACACATTCTCTTACAAAGGCATCTCTGTATCCGCCCTTCTCGATATTCGGTATGGTGGAGATATCTATTCCCGAAATGTCAGTGATGTAGAAAACAATGGTGCAGGAGCGGACACTCAAGACAGGGAAAAAGCCTATATCCATGATGGCGTGCTGGCGGATGGTACCAAGAATAATATCCAGATCCACGCACAGGATTATTTTAAGGATCTCTATGGATTTGGCCGCGGACAATTCGTCGTGTTTGACGGTTCATGGGTTCGTTTGCGTGAACTTTCGATCAACTATTCACTACCGCAGCGACTTTTTCAGAAGACGTTTATTGGACGAGTTGACGTGGGCTTGACCGGCAGAAATTTGTGGCTGTATGCGCCCAATACTCCTCATATCGATCCTGAGGTGAATGCACAGGGACAGAGCAACTCCCAAGGTCTGGAGTTTAATGGATTGCCACAAACCAGAACATATGGGGCCCTCATAAAAGTGACCTTCTAACAGCCATAATCTTAAATGATATGAAAAAAAGAACTTATAAAATCATAGGCTTCGCAGCACTTTTATTTTTAGTGAGTGCATGCGATGAATTCCTGAATGTAAATGTTAACCCAAATAGTACGACAGCTCCACCGGCAAAAACAATTCTTGCTGGGGTTACAACGGAGATAGCGTTCCACATGGGGTCGGATATTCACCGCTTCTCATCGGAATGGGTACAGCAATTCACCGGTGGAGGAAACTCCGGTACACAGACGGTTGAGTATGGTCACTATAATGTTACGGCAACAGACCTGAACAATTGTTGGAGAGGTGGCGTGTGGGGTGATGCTCTTTCTGATTTGCAGAAACTGCGAGACCTTACACAAGAAAAAAGTCCCAGGTACGCTGGGATAGCCAAAATATGCCAAGCCTTTATGTTCTCTATTGCGGTGGATGCATGGGGTGATATTCCCTTTAGCGAGGCATTACAATATGATAAGAACGTCAGGCCAAAGTTCGATAAGAGCAGCGATGTCTATACAGCCTTGTTCGCTTTGATTGATTCGGGCATTGCTGATCTTAGTGCCACTACGCAGCTTTTCCCGACAGCAGATGATTTGATTTATGGCGGTAGTGCTACCCTGTGGACCAAATTCGCAAACACGCTCAAGCTTAGGATGCTGATCAAGTATTATCCTACCAACTCAACCTTTGCCGACACGCAGATTGCTGCTTTGCTAGCAAGCGGCGGACCATTTATGACGGCGAATGCGGACCAATTTCAGATGGGATTTGATGTTCTAACCAACAGGACAAATGCCATTGATCAATTTGAGCGTCAGCGCGCAAATCAGTTTTGGCCTACGACTACCTTGGTGGATATGATGAATTTGTCCAACGACCCGAGAAGGCCATTTTTCTTTTCCCTGGCTGCCGGTGTTTATTCAGGTATGGCTCCCGGAATCATAATTACTAACCCTGCCACTTCTCGGCATCATGTTTACTTAAGAGGAGCCGTTTCTACCGGTGGGCCTACCGGGTATGCAGGTGACGCGCCTCAACGGATGCTAACGTTTGCCGAGCATAATTTCAATTTGGCTGAATATTACCTGAGAACAGGTCAGCCGGCCCTTGCTCAGACGGCCTTTACAAACGGTATTACAGCCAATATGGATGATGCTACGGTCACGGCAGCAAATAGAAACACGTACCTTAGTTCAAAAGGCACCTTGAGCGGAACGTTTGCTACCGCATTGCAACAAATCATAACTGAAAAATACATCGCTAATTTCGGTGTAGCGGTTCAGCCCTGGTCAGACTGGAGAAGAACCGGCTTCCCGGTTCTTGTTCCTGCCATTGGAGCGGTTTTGCCAAAAATCCCGAGGATTCTTCCGTATTCAGATATTGAACGGACTACCAACCCGGACAATACCCCGGCACGTGAAACTACCGATTTGATCAAGTCCAATGTGTTCTGGGATCCAGGAGTTTAATGTTAACAGTGTCAACCTTTTTAAAGAATTGAAAAATGAAAAGAAAATATATCAATAAGTTCGGGCCGATTCTTCTCGCTGCCATGTTGATAGTTGCAGGGTGTAAAAAAGATGGCCCGTTTACAGTGATCAAGTCTAATAACTCCATTCTTATCAATGGAAGTATTAACAATTTGACGGTGCCTGGAGGAATCGCAGGAGGAGCAGGCTTTGTGGCACCATTTGATGTGGTGGTGCAAGGCTCCGACGTTACCTCGGTGACGATCGCAAACCGGTACACGCTTTCAGGAAGTAGTGTAATAGTTGAGAAGACGATCGGAAACTATCCGGTTTCCGGAGAAAAGGCTTCCATACCCGCGATACCGATGACTTCCCTGCGGAATCCAACAGATCCCGCCATTACCAGCACAGGTAATGCGGGAACGAACTCGTTCCTCATTGACGTCCTGATGAATAATGGAACCCAGGAGAGAAGGATTATCGCGATAAGTTTAGCGAATAGCGTAATTATTCTGGATGGGGATATTTACAAGATCAACATCCCAAGTTCACCCAGCGCAGGAACGCCTTCAATTACATTGACAGTGAACGCTACGGTATTGGGTGTGCGAATCACCAGCAGGTACGTGCTTCCTGACCAATCTACTCCTAAGAATTATACCGCTGGGGCCGTTATTTATCCGACAACAGCCGTAGATGCAGTTACCAGAACGGTTACGATCCCAGCCATGACGCTTGCTCAACTTAGAGACCCGGCTGATCCTCAAATCACAGGATTATCCAATGTAGGACAACAGTTTATTCTCATCGATGCATTGAACGGGACCTTGTCAACCTCCACAACATTAACAACCAAAACAACCAACCTTATCTGGTAATTGTAGGCACTGATTCAAAATAAAAAACGCCCTGAGAAATCAGGGCGTTTTTTTTAAGACTTCAATTCAAAATCTATTCGGACTTCAATGATTTTACTGGATTTATGATGGCTGCCTTGATGGTTTGAAAACTCACCGTTGCCCAGGCGATCATTACTGTAATAGACCCAGCAATTAAAAAGACGCCCACCGACAAATCAATCCTGTAAGCAAACCCCTCCAGCCATTGTTTCATTAGATACCAGGAAGCAGGGACAGCGATCAGGAAGGCGATGAGTACCATTCGCGTGAAGTCTTTCGCCAGCAGTATCACCACTCCGCTTACAGATGCGCCCATTACTTTTCGGATTCCAATTTCCTTGGTGCGTAAATGTGCCGTG
>JANYKP010000224.1 GCA_025358195.1 Cyclobacteriaceae bacterium | reverse complement strand
AATAATAACCGCAACCTTTTTTCCACTATACTTTTCCTTCGCCTTCAACAGCGCCGCTACCGCCACACCCGCCGAGCCTTCAATAATGAGATGATGGTGCAAAAGAACAATCTTCATCGCCGCCAGTATTTCATCTTCACTTACCAACATGTAATCATCCACACACCGTTGACAGATTTCAAACGTAATGGATCCGGCTTCGATCCCTCCGGCCGTGCCATCGGAAAGAGTAGGTTTCTCCGGTACGTCAATAATTTTTCCCGCTTGGATGCATTCATACATCGCCGGAGCATTTTCCGGCAGGCAGCCAACGATTTCTATGTTCGAATTAACAGATTTCAAATACGCCGCAATGCCTCCTATTAAACCACCTCCGCCAACGGAAACAAAAACACAATCCATGTCCGGCAACTGCCGGTATAGCTCCACTCCGATACTTCCCTGGCCGGCCAGCACTTCGATGTCATTGTACGGCGATACATAAATCTGATGGGTCTTCTCCGCCAGCGCACGGACGTATCGCTCTGTTTCTTCACAGTTGTCGCCATAAAATTCAACGGGAATTCCGCGCATGCGTATGGCTTCCACTTTTGCAGCAGAGGCATCGTGTGGCAAATAGATGGTGCCTTCTTTTTTTACTACGGACAAAGCATTCGCCACCCCCAAACCATGATTCCCGGTAGAAGCAGTAACTATTTTTGCTGTTGAGTTTTTAAGCGATGCGATCTTGTTCAGCGCTCCCCTGGCCTTGAATGATCCGGTGATCTGCAGGTTCTCCAGTTTAAGATAGACGTCACTTCCCGTCATGCGGGTCAGTACATAGGAATATTCCAGCGGTGTCTCCCTTAGATAAGGTCGTATCCTCTTCTCTGCTTCGATTATCTGTTCTGGTAAGGTCACTTCTTTGTTTACTGTTTGTTGTTAAAAAACAATTTGTTATCACAAAATTGCCACGGCCTTAAGGCCGTGGCAATTCAAGCCCCAAGACACATCCATAATTTTTTCATATTTGTAACGGAAGAGAACAAGTAAGATAAAAAAAAGACTTCACAAAATACTTCCTTGGATTGGGTCAAAATTTTTTCTTCGGTTGTTGAAATGGAGAAGGCACTGGTACCGAAACAGCCACGGCTGCTCATCGTCCGAGGTAAGCGCATTTGCCTGGTGCGGGGCGATCTTCAATTGTTGGCCGTAGAGGATACCTGCCCCCACAATGGAGAGTCGCTGAGCAAAGGCGCTGTCAATTTTTTAGGCGAGATCGTCTGCCCGTGGCACGGCCAGCAGTTCAATCTGAAAACCGGCCGCGAATGTGCCGAGCGATCCCGTGATTTGGTTACCTATCCAGTGAAAGAAGATCCGGAAGGCATTTTTATAGGAATTTAAAATAGTGTTGGTATTTCTGCGTTTAATAAGAATGAATTTTATTCTGACAAGTGTGGCTAAAAGAAAAGAGACGTCAAGGGCTTTGTGGACTGTCTTGTTCGTCCTTTTGCTATCCAACAATCTTTTTTCACAAACTCACGCTACCTCGGGACTTTCGTTCACTGAAACAGTTCCGCCAGATCTGCTTGCCTCACGATCGGTGGTGCTCCATGATTATACCTTTCTTCAAAGTGAACTCGAAGAAATCCAGCGGGCCTTTCAGCAAATCGGAATTGATGCAGTGGCCTACTTTGAAACCGACGTGGTGATGGCTGGGAAAGATGTAACGAAGGCTTTCGGAGAATACTTTGCCTCACGTCAGATCAAGTATCTGATTTTTTTTGAAAAGTCAACCACCGGCTTCCAACTTGTCACCGTGGCCTTTGATCCAAAGAATGGTCTCTTTGATGGGACCCTTCCAGCGTGGCGCATTGAAAAAGACCGTCTTAACGAACTCTTGCGCACAGCCTTCCAGGATTCCTGGCGAAGTCAGAAGAAGCAAAATTTTTTGGTAAATGAATTTCCCGAAACCGATATTTCAGTCAATCCCATGCCGGGCAGCCGTCAGGAATTTTACGCCATTGATCTAAAGGTGGACAACCTTGCGGTCCCAAAATTTGGAAACGAAACGATGGACCATGAACTGGAACAATTCTTTCAGAATAATTATCCGCTCAAATATAAGATTACCGAAAACGGCGCTGATGAAAAGGAGTTAAAGAAGCAAGGCTTTTTGTACGTGCTCTGCTTTGTGCACACGCGCGGAAAAGCTGCAAGAGAAATACTAGGTTACGACATGACCCGGTCCGAAAGCGCTTACGCATCCATAGCATTTCCAAACGGGCAACTCCAACTCAAGACCATTCCCGCAGATACAGAAGTCTATAAGTTTTATTTCCGGCACATCGGAAATGGAAATATTTTTCTAGGCACCAAATGGGACGCTGATGTAGACTGGCTCGACGCACTGCGGAATCATGTTATGGGATTCAAGTTAGAAACGAAGATCAATTAGGGGTGATCGGTATTCGGTAATCAGTAACCAGTATAAAACCGATCACCGATTACCTTTTCTACCGCGGACAAAAAGAGCTGCAACGATGAAAACCGCAATCATCACAAAACCATTAAAGTGGATATGGGGAAACCAATGCCAGCCTGAGTGCCAGCCAAAAAGTAATTTGAAAGGCAATGCAATGAGTGCACTCAGCCCGCCGAAAATGGCGGCAATCACGCCAATAGCGACCCCGAACAATCCCATTACAACTCCAAAAAGTGCAGCCCCTACGGCAAACCAAATTGGAAAGGTGATGATGAGAATGATTGCAAGTAAAACAGTTGACGAAGAAGAGGCGTTGCGGGTGGCCATTGTTTTTTCCGTTTGCCGGATACGATCAAAAATCGTTCTGAGATTTTAAATAGGCCAAAACAACGTTTTTCCTGGGTTTAGGTGTCCCGGAAAGCTCACCAGCCGAACAGGATTGTTGAAAAATGAACAGGCTAAGTACAGAACTGAACAGTTAGTGCTTAGGGCTTTGCGCTCTTAGCGGTCTTTGCGTGCATGCATTTCTACTACTGTGCGTAACCTGCGGATGCTATTCACGGGGGTACTTTAACTTCTCTTCTTATAATTCCAAACAGCAAAACTGTTGAGCACCACCGCAAATACAAACACGATGAAAAGATGATTTCGAATGTCATATAAGCTGCTCCCCTTTAACACAACCATGCGCATAACTTCAATGAAATAGGAAACCGGGTTGAATTTTGTAAAGGTTTGCGCCCATGGAGGCATGCTGTCGATCGATGTGTACAACCCGCCGAGCAAGATGAACGTCATCATCAGAAAAAATGAAAGGAGCATCGCTTGCTGCTGCGTATTGGCAAACGTGGAAACCAACAAACCCATGCCGAGTACAGCCAATAAATACACTGCTGCAAAAATGTAAATCGTGAATACGTTACCAGCCGGCACAATTCCGTACACGACCCATGATATGATCAATCCGATCGTCAGGATGATCAGTCCCAATACCCAAAACGGGATGAGTTTGCCCAAAATAAATTGATACTTCCGGATAGGCGTGACATTGATCTGTTCGATCGTGCCAATTTCTTTCTCTTTAACGATGTTAAGCGCAGAAAGAAAAGCGCCGACCATCGTCACCAGGATTACCAGGATGCCAGGCACCATAAAAACCTGGTAGTTCATAAGTGGGTTAAACCAATTGATTGCTGAAACCTGAATCGTTGGCTGAGGACTTAATCGGGGAAACTGCAGCCATTCCAACCGTATCTCCCGGTTAAAGTCGCCAATGATACTGCGCAAATACGCTCCGCCCAGATTTGCCTTCACACCATTGATAGCGTTGAGGGCCATGAACACCGTTGCCTGGTCTTCCTTCACCAATTGTTTTTCAAACGAAGAAGGTATTTGCAGCACCAGATCGGCTTCATCCTTTTCAATATAGATCAGGGCCTTTTGATAGGAATCGGTATAGTCAACCAACTGAAAATATTTCGTCGCCGCAATTTTGTTCACTAATTTTTGAGAATAGGAAGATCGGTCAAAATCCACAACACATAATTTTATATTTTTTACTTCGTAATCCGCTGCGAGTGGCATGATCAACAACTGAATAATCGGCATCAAAAAAATTATGCGAAGAATAGCAGGGTCACGAAACACTTGTCGAAATTCCTTTTCCAACAAAATTCGCAACACTCTCATTCTAATCGTGTTTTGAATTTTTTAATGCTCACCAACATAAAAAAAATTGTCATGCCGGTCAGCACGAGCGTCTCTTTCCACACATAGCCAAAGCTGAGCCCCTTGATCATAATATTTTTTACGATGTAATAGAACCATTTCGCAGGCACAATGTTTGAAAGTATTTGCAGAGGCCACGGCATATTTTCTACCGGGAACATAAACCCACTCAGCATAATGGTCGGCAAGAACAGTCCCATTAATGAAATTAACATGGCAGTCTGTTGCGAGTCGGTCACAGAAGAAATCAATAATCCCAACGCCAGCACTGTTACCGTGAACAGCAAGCATTCGCTTACCAGTAAAACCAGGTTTCCCTGGATTGGAACATCTAATACAAAAACGCTTAAGATCAGGATACTGCCAATATTTACGCCTGAAAGCAGGAAATAGGGAACCATCTTGGCAATTACCACGCGGATGGGCACGATGGGTGATACCAGGATTATCTCCATGGTGCCCATTTCCTTTTCACGAACAATGGAAATGGAGGTCATCATCGCACACACAAGCATCAATACCATAGCCATTACACCTGGCACAAAATTGTAAGAGCCTTTCAACTGAGGGTTATACAGCATCCGCATCTCTGTGTTGATCGTATAGGGAAAGTCTTGCTGGCCTTTCATGTTTTTTTGGTAATCCATGATAATCGCCGTAGCATAGTTGGCCAACGTGTTGGCGACGTTTGGATCTGTGGCATCCGCTATGAGTTGTACAGATACACTGTTCTCATGCGAGAGCGCGTATTGAAACCGTGACGGGAAGACCACGGCTAATTTTATCTTCCCTTCTTGAAAGGCAGGCTCAAGCTCTCCATATCCTCGAATATTTTTTACAACATCAAAATAGCGACTGGCTTCCAACTGATGAATAATGCCAGCGGTGGTCTCATCTCTGGAGTTATCCAAAATAGCGATACGGGTATTTTTTACTTCGTTGGTCAACGCAAATCCAAAAATGAGAATCTGCATCAGGGGCATACCAAAAAGGATAAACAGGGTGCGCCTGTCACGCAACAAATGATAAAATTCCTTTTGAACAAAAAATAGGAACTGCTTCATTCAAATTTAGTTATCACTTCGTTTCGCTTTCCGTGCCAGTTGGATAAAAACTTCTTCCATACTCGGTGCATTGAACTTGCGCTTCAGCTCCAGGGGTGTATCAAGTGCATCTAATCTGCCGTCTACCATAATGGAGACACGATCGCAATATTCGGCTTCATCCATGTAATGCGTGGTCACAAAAACAGTCGTGCCTTCATGAGCGGCTTCATAGATCATCATCCAGAATTCCCTTCTTGTCACCGGATCGACTCCACCAGTCGGTTCGTCCAGAAAGACAATTTTCGGCTGATGGAGCATGGCGACTGAAAACGAAAGCTTTTGTTTCCACCCAAGGGGCAGGGATTTCACAAGGTTGTCAACCTGATTTTCGAGATGCAAATGGTCTACCATGAAATCTGTTTTGGATTTTATCTGTTGGTCCGTGAGACCATAAATACCACCGTAGAAGCGAATATTTTCCCGGGGGGTCAAGTCTTCATACAAAGAGAACTTCTGACTCATATAGCCGATACTTTTCTTAATCTTTTCGGCATCCCGGTAGAGATCAAACCCGGCAATTGTTGCCTGGCCGCTCGTGGGAAAGGAAAGCCCGCAGAGCATGCGCATCGCAGTTGTTTTGCCGGCACCGTTGGCCCCCAGAAAGCCAAAAATTTCTCCACGCTTTACATTAAATGTAACGGCATCCACGGCGGTAAAAGAACCAAAACGTTTCGTTAACTGGCTTACTGAAATGGCGTGATCGTCGTTCATACTATTTTTTCATGAGTTCCATAAAACAATCTTCAATCGTAGCTGAAATCCTTTGCACGTCAACATCCTTTTCTGATATATTGGCGATTGCCTGTTTTGCCGCTTCTACCGTACGTATATCATTTTTAAAAACGACATGGTGATATTGACCAAACGGATAACACGTATCAACCACGTCACTCATGCGGAGGTCCAGCATCAGTTTATACATGTCAGTTGATCGCACCGACCACAATGGCTTTTTAAAATTTTCGGTGATCCCTTTCGGTGAATTTATCTCCATGATCCTGCTCTCCTGCATGAGTGCAACGCGGTCGCAAAGGCTGGCCTCATCCATGTAGGGTGTTGAGACAATGATCGTAATACCATGGGATTGCAACTGGTGCAAAAGTTCCCAGAACTCCTTCCGCGAAACAGCGTCCACACCGGTGGTAGGCTCATCTAAAAACAAAACTGTTGGCCGGTGGATAAGTGCACAACTCAGCGCCAGTTTCTGCTTCATCCCGCCGGAAAGAGCTCCCGCCCTTCTTTTCCTGAATGCTCAATCTGTTGATAGATACTTTTGATCAGGTCGTAGTTCTCTTGCAGGGATGTGTTGAACAGTGTGGCGAAAAAGGAAATATTCTCTTCTACCGTTAAATCCTGATAGAGCGAAAACCGTCCTGGCATATAGCCTACGCGTTTACGAATCTCTTTATATTGACTCACCACCTCAAATCCATCTACCCAGGCCTCTCCCTTATTGGCGAGCATCAACGTCGTAAGAATTCTGAAGAGCGTAGTCTTCCCCGCACCATCGGGGCCAATCAAACCAAAGAGCTCACCCCTATTAACTTCAAATGAAATCTCCTGTAAGGCCTTAACTTCCTTTTTGCCAGTTTTAAAGCTTTTATAAACGTTGTTTACTTTAACAGAGGCGTTCATCACAAACTATTTTATCAGAGATGAATTGGGATTTTGAAATCAACCGGTTACTTGAACATAACATCGCCATACATTCCAATTTTCAGAAACCCATCGTTCCTTACTTTGATTTTAATTGCGTACACTAGATTGGCGCGCTCCTCTTTCGTTTGAATCGTCTTCGGTGTAAACTCTGCTTTGTCCGACACCCACTCCACGATACCCTCATACTTTTTGGTGCCAGCGTTGACATCGTCAACCAGGACGTTAACTTTCTGACCCAGTTTAATTTCGGCAAGCTGATCACCTGAGATATACGCCCGCAGCAACATCGCAGACAGATCAGCAATTTTATAAATGGCTTTCCCGGGTGATACTACTTCATCGCGTTCAGCATACTTCGTCAGTACCGTGCCTTCCATCGGGTTGACGATCATCGATTTTTTGATTTGATCTTCCAGTTGTTCTACCTGAGCGTTTAAGGGCAGCGTCTCACTTTGGATGGATCGTGTCGTGATGACAAGGGAGGTTTGAAGCGCGTTGTATTGCTTCTGCAAAAGATCTACTTGTCCGGTTAAATCATCCAGTTGCTTTTTCGTAGCGGCATCGTCTTTTAGTAAATTCTCAACCCTTTTCCTCTCATACGTAGCGGTTTCAATTTGCTTTTGGATGGTGGACAGCTGGCTAGTGGCATCCGGCGACTTTGCCAACAATGCGCGAATAGAATAGTACAGCTGTTTCTTTCTCAAGAAAAGCTGCGTCGTGTCGATGTATCCCACCGGCTGGCCTGCTTTGAGCACGAGTCCTTCTTCAATATTCAATTGGAGGATTTTTCCGGTTGATTCAGACGAGATGATTTTCTCCTCCGCCTCAAAATTTCCGGAAGCATCATACTCATTAGCGTTTTTCGCGCACGAAGCAAGTCCAATGGTTAAAAGTAGCATATAGGAAGTCCATCGAATGTTCATAGTTGAAAATGTTTTTAGTTTCCCGATGTTGTTTGATAGTTGTATTGCGCCAGCATGAGTTGCACCTGGTGAAGCAATAAGTTTTGTTTCGCAGCATCTTCCGCATTAAGTTCCCGCAAAAAATCGCTGGTGGATAGTACACCATTTTCATGTTGCACTTTTGACGTATTTTTTATCCGGGTACGCAAAGCGATGATTTGATCATCAACTTTAATAAGTTGTTCAAGCTTCTCTACCTCTTGCCCTTGTTGCCTTAACGTGAGGTTGGTATTGAATAAGAAAACATCCTTCTGTGAATTGACTACCTGAGTGTTTACATCCAGGAGTTGCCTATCACGCTTTGAATTATAGAATCCCGTGAGGGACCAATTCAATCTCAATCCGCCCAAATAATACGTGTCAAACTGATTTTTTAATACATTCAAGGCGGGTCTGCCGTAACCTCCCTGCACAAAGAATCCAAGTCTTGGAACGTTGCGGGTCGTGTTGGCCTTGAATTGAGCACCTAGCAATTCACTTTGAAATTGGTAGAGCGTTAGTTCCGGTCGTTTGATGGAGGCCCCTTCCTCTAGTACAACACCCGTTGGTTTTTCAAGTACAGCACCTTCCGGAACGGGTTGGTTGATGAAATATCCCAGCATTTCCAGGTAAGCTTTGCGTGCTGCTCTCATTTCAATGATGCGCTGATCTGATTTCAGAAGTTCCGCCTGAAGTATGTCTGCATTTGACTTGAATGCTGTACCGTTGCGGATTGCGGATTCAGTTTTCGTCAAAGACGTTTGCAAATCCTTTTTAAGCAGATCGACCTGCGTCAATTGGACTTCCATCAACAACACACCAAAGAAGATCTGGTTAATGCGATCTTTGATTTTATACAGTTCAACTTCTACTTTTTGTTGTTCCATCAATGTATTCGATCTCTGAATGGCCGTTTGATTCTTAATCACGCCTCCGTCAAAAATCGTCTGAGTAAGTTCTCCATAGATTTTGTATTGATCTTTTGAAAGAGGTTCAACTCCGGGGACTCCACCCGGCAGTCGGGTAACATCGGATTGATAGGTGGCCTGTGCATAGATGGCAACTTGTGGCAAATAAGCTGATTGGGCGTTGGCGATGGTAAACTCCATACTCTTCACCAGCAGTTCCTTTTGCCTGATGAGCGGATAATTCTTCCGGGCCAACTCGTAGCATTCGGAAATGGTCAAAGATTGGCCAACCACTCCGGACGTCGCAAGAACAAATCCCAGATAAAGGACAGAACTTAGATTTTTCATTATCGTGTTAGGATGATTAATGTTCGGGTTTATTCCATTACAATGTTGATGAACTTTACGCTCATTTCATTTCCGGGATTTGGCTGTTTTATTGAAGTGCCAAAATTTTTGATTGAAAGGCATAAAAAAAGGCCAGAATCCAATAGAAATTTGAATTCCGGCCGGAGTTGGGCCGTCAGGATTTGAGGCAGAGTTTATGTTTAAAAGTAAAATCTACCTTAAGACAACTTAAAATTTCCCAATACAGGCCTTCAGAATGCTTGACCTATTCAACAGAATAAAAAAGAAAAAAGCCAGAATCTCTCCCAGCCATTGACTGTCTCAATACTCATGTCTATATACTCAATACTTCAAAACGGATACTCCCCTTTCTCAATCACATAATTCGCAACCCTTCTTCTTGCCTCCTTCAGGTTGCACGGATCAATCTTCGTAAACCGTTTCAATCCGAGCAGCATCAGCCTCAATTCATCCCCTTCCGCGAAAGCGTAAATGGCCTGCTTGCCCGCCGAAGCTGCTTTCTCCATGGCCCCGTGCAAATAGATGATCGCCATTTCTTTTTGCATCGCACACGCCTTCTCTCCGCGGATGCCAATCAATTTCTCCACGCGCAGCAAGCACGACTCGGCTACATAACCCTCTATGAGCATATCCGCCAGGTTCATGAGGACTTCTTGTTCATCGGAGAGTTTCATCATGAACTTTTGTACGGCTGCACCCGAAACCATAAGCCCCGCTTTCTTCAGGTTAGCCAAGGCTCTTTTTTCTTTTGCGAAAACAGCTGTGTCGTCACTCGCCCCAAAGTCGGGTATACCCATCAATTCTTTTTGAACAGCCATTGCTGGTGTCATCAAATCCAGTGAACCCTTCATGGCGCGCTTCATCAGCATGTCGATCGTGAGAAGCCTGTTGATTTCATTGGTGCCTTCGAAGATGCGGTTGATGCGTGCATCACGGTAGGCACGATCCATTGGGCCTTCGGCAGAGAAGCCCATGCCACCAAAAATCTGTACACCTTCGTCTACGGCAAAGTCGAGCACTTCAGATCCATGTACTTTCAGGATGGCGCATTCGATGGCAAATTCTTCCAATGCTTTTAACCGGGCTTTCGCCAAATCCATTCCGCCTGTCACAAACGCATGGTATGCATCGTCGATATTTTGTGAAGCGCGATAGTGCGCAGATTCGGATGCAAAAATCCTCGTGGACACTTCGGCAATTTTGTGTTTGATTGCACCGAAGTTGGCAATCGGGGTGCCAAACTGTTTCCGTTCTTTCGCATATTTCGTTGCCGCCGAAACTGTCATCTTACTTCCACCCACAGCCGCGACACCCAATTTGATACGACCAATGTTGAGGATATTAACAGCGATCTTAAAGCCGTTTTCCCGTTCACTCAACAAATTTTCTATGGGCACTTTGCAGTCGTTAAAGAAAATCTGGCGCGTGGACGAGCCCTTAATGCCCATCTTCTTCTCTTCTTCGTTCATCGTAATGCCGCCAAAGGTCTTCTCAACAATGAACGCACTGAGGTTCTTGTCATTATCAATTTTTGCAAACACCACAAAAACATCCGCAAAGCCTCCGTTGGTGATCCACATTTTTTGTCCGTTGATGACATAGTGTTTTCCATCGCCTGAAAGCACCGCCTTTGTTTTACCACTATTTGCATCGGAGCCCGAATCGGGTTCTGTCAGGCAGTACGCTGCCTTCCATTTTCCCGTCGCCAGGTTGGGAATATATTTTTTCTTCTGCGCCTCATTG
>JANYKP010000435.1 GCA_025358195.1 Cyclobacteriaceae bacterium | reverse complement strand
ATCGAGAGCCAGATGAAAAATGCTTTTCCTACAATATGATCTTCCGGCACAAAACCCCAGTAGCGCGAATCTAAGGAGTTGTGGCGATTGTCGCCCATCATAAAGTAATAGTTCTGATTAAACGTATATTGTTTCAATTCTTTTCCGTCGATGCGCAGCGTGCTATCTGTTAGTTCAACGTTTGAGTTGTGATCGTAGTTTTTAATGGTAAGTCCATAAAATGCCAGCGTTGAGTCGTTGATAGAGATGGTCATTCCCTTTTTTGGAATGGTGAGGGGACCGTAGTTATCAGCACTCCATCGTGAATACTTTGATTGTGGATACAGGCGATCATCCGGCTTGCTATGCGAATTGTCTTCTTCCACGGATAAAATGTAAGGAATGCTTTTGAGTTCCTCTACTTTGTCTTTCGTGAGGTACATCTGATACACAGCCTTGTTCTGTTCCGGTCTTCCAGCAAAATCATAATCATCCGGGTCGAGCTCCAGTTTGTTGAGATTACGTTCGTTGATTTCATCTTTTGATGTGACGATATAACTGAACTGCATCTTGGGAGGATTGGCGAGTGCCGTGCCGTTGACATGCACCTGTCGATCTTTTACCTGGAGAACATCCCCCGGAGTGGCAACGCACCGTTTAATATAATTGGTCTTCAGATCCACCGGGTAGTTAATCCATTGACTTCTCGGCAGCCCATAATTATTTTCATTCAAGCCGGGAACATTAAACACGACGACGTCGCCAGCTTTCACATCACTAATGCCCGGAAGTCTGTACTGCGGCAATTGAATCCACCGCAAATAGGAAGGAATTTCTGTGAACCATATTTTTTGATGTGTCAATGGGACTTGTAAGATGGTCTTGGGTGTACGCGTTCCGTAATGGAACTTGCTCACAAACAGAAAATCACCAACCAGCAGTGAGTTTTCCATGGAAGGTGTTGGAATGGTATAAGCCTCCATAATCAACCAGCGAATCAATGTTGCTGCTATTACAGCAAAGGCGATAGCATCCAACCATTCCCGTACAAATGATTTCTTTTTCTTCTCCGTCGAAGCTGAGCCCGTCGAAGCTGAGTTTGAAGCTGAGCCTGTCGAAGCTTCCCAGAATTTCCAATTCATAATTTTTTCTTAAAAAGTCCCGCAAATAAAAGTAAAATAATCGGTAGTCAGAATTTTAAAAAATCGTCCATGCCCAGGACTCCTTTTTGACCCGGAAGCCATTCGGCCACCAGTATGGCACCCAGAGCGAAACCTTCACGCGAGTGTGCGGTGTGCTTGATTTCGATATCATCGATGGCAGACTGATATTTCACCGTGTGGGTTCCGGGCGCTGGGTCCTCCCTGAATGAGCGGATTACAAGTTCTTCTGCCCTTTTGGATTCATGGTTCACCCATTTCTTTTTCTCCTTTAAATATTTCAGAATCCCATCAGCTAACGTAATGGCGGTACCGCTGGGAGCATCTTTTTTTTGAGTGTGATGGATTTCCTCAATGCTCACAGTATACGTGTGTTGGCCTTGCATCATGCGGGCAAGTTGTTCATTCAGTTTAAAAAAAAGATTTACCCCCAGACTAAAGTTAGAAGCGTAGAAAAATGTGCCTTGTTTTAATTTACAATAATCGTCCAACTCATTTTTATGTGACAGCCAGCCAGTTGTACCGGAAAGGACCGGTATTTTCTTGTCCAAACACAACCGGATGTTAGTATTGGCAGATTCGGGAATCGTGAATTCAATCGCCACATCCACCGGAGTATTAAAGTCAAACGAAAGGTCTGTTGCGGGATCAACTTTCCCGACAATGGTATGGTTTCTCTCCAGCGCCAACGTTTCAATGGCCTTACCCATTTTTCCATAACCGATGAGGAGAATGCGCATCGGTTCTTTAGAATTTAAGCGTTATCGACACACCGGATGTTTGCCCGATCATGTAGTTTTGTTGAACACTGGGCGATATGCTGATTTTCAACTGCGGGTTGAGGTCGAATTCTTTCAGGTGGGCGTCCACGTGTGCATCGATCATTTGAAGAAAGTACCAGAAAACATTCAGGATAAGAAAATAATCGCGTTGCCGCCGGTACGTGTCGGTGATGGAACGAAGCTGCGTTTCTGAAAATCCGCTGGGCGACTTGGCGCCAGGATTTTCCAGCAGCCCAAATAATTCTGCTTTATACTTGTCGTGTAACCGATTGTACGCAAGGGAAAAACTTGTCAGTACATAAAAGCCCCCATAAACAATTGGCAGCTTCCAATATTTCTTATTGTAAACTTGCCCCATGCCGGGTAACACTGCCGCATACAAAAGTGCCTTGCGAGGTTGATATCGTTTGGCATACGACTCGATTGTGATGATCTTGCCGCCCTTCCGTATCTGGAGCGAGTCGGAAGGAATTTTTATCGTATCCCTCACCACTTCCACTTCCTGTGCAAAGGATGGGATCGTGATCGCACTTACCATAAGTATCGCCGAAAGTCTAAGCATGAATTTAAAGCTTAAAAATGTCAAGGATCCTGTTGAGGTCCTCAATGGATAGAAATGGGATCTTAATTTCACCTTTTCGACCATCACTCTTTACATTAACTTTCGTGCCAAAGTGTGAAGAAAGTTTGGCTTGCAATTGAACTATTTCACGGGAAGAGGCTGTGGTTGTGTTGGTTTGGCTTTTTTCCTTAACGGCCTTGGTCATTGAGCGGACCAACTCTTCCACCTGTCGCACTGACAAATCTTCCCGCACGGTCCTTTTGAAAATTAAGAGCTGTACTTCGGAATTTTCAATGCTGATGATGGCACGTGCATGGCCCATCGAGAGTTTGTTGTCACGTAAGGCAATCTGAATATCCGGTGGTAATTTTAAAAGCCGTAGGTAATTGGTGACGGTTGTTCGATTTTTTCCAACCCGGTTGCCCAATTCATCTTGCTTGAGATTACATTCCGTGAGCAAGCGCTGATAGCTCAATGCGATTTCAATTGGGTTAAGATTTTCACGCTGAATGTTTTCAATCAATGACATTTCCAGCATTTGTTGATCATCCGCAGAGCGCACATAAACCGGGATGGTTTTTAATCCTGCCAGTCGTGCTGCCTGGAAACGACGTTCACCGGAGATCAGCTGGTACTGATTTCGCGCGAGCTTTCTCACCGTAACAGGCTGAATGATCCCATGTACTTTAATCGAATCGGCAAGTTCGCTCAGCGACTCCTTATCAAAGTTTTTTCGCGGTTGAAATGGATTGACTTCAATCTCGCTGATAGCAATCTCATTCATGTTACCCGATGCCAGTGGCGCTTCTTCCAGCCTTCCTGTTTCAGGTGTATCGCTAAGCAGGGCGCTGAGCCCACGACCGAGTGCTTTTTTTTTCATGATTATTTGCTCAAGCCGTTTTTGTCAAGGATTTCATGTGCCAGATTTAAATAGGCGATTGAACCTTTGCTTTCAGCATCGTGCACAATCACCGGCAAGCCATAACTCGGCGATTCACTCAACTTCACATTCCGTGGAATGATTGTTTTGAATGAGATATTCTTAAAATGTGTTCTCACTTCTTCCACAACCTGATTGCCCAACGAGGTTCTTGAATCGTACAGGGTAAGCAAAATTCCTTCGATCTCCAGCTGCGGATTCAACCGTGTTTGAATAATCTTGATCGTATTGAGCAGCTTGCCAAGACCCTCCAGGGCAAAATATTCGCACTGCACCGGAATAATAAGTGAGTCTGCCGCCGTTAAGGAATTGATCGTGATCAGTCCTAATGACGGAGAACAATCGATGATGATGAAATCATATTCATCCTTTATGTTTTTCAACGCCTCTCGCATGCGTTCTTCCCGGTGGTCAATGTTCACCATTTCTACTTCTGCGCCTACGAGATCGATGTGAGAGGGTAGTACACTCAGGTATTTCAAATCATTTTGAACAATAGCCTCATGGATATTGGCTCCATCCACCATGCATTCGTAGATACTCAGCTTTACACTTTTTGGGTCTATGCCTAAGCCGGAGGAAGAGTTGGCCTGTGGGTCAGCATCCAGCAGCAGGGTTTTCTGCTCGAGTACCGCCAGGCTGGCAGCCAGGTTGATGGCGGTAGTGGTCTTTCCCACGCCTCCTTTTTGATTAGCTATCGCAATTATTTTGCCCATTCGCGGGTAAGTGGTTGTAAATCAGATAATGAAAAACCCAAATCAGTTTTGACGTGGACAAATATAAGAGTTGGCTGTTGGGTTTTGGCTTTTGGGTCTTGGCGGGCTCAGCCAACAGCCAAGACCCAACACCCAATAACCTATTTCTTCTTCTTCCGGGCTTCTTCATTCGCCTTCATCGCATCCCCCAGTTTGGTCATGAATTTTGATTTTGTACCTGTGCCCGTGGCAGCTTTTTTCTTGTGTTCATCCATCACGGCCTTGATTTTGTCCTCATCCACAAAGCGCTTGATAATCGCTTGCTGGGCGAATGTGACTAGGTTGGTAACGAAGTAGTAGAAGCTCAGCCCTGCTGAAAAAGAATTCAGGACAAACATGAAAATGACAGGCATGATATAAGACATCGACTTCATCGGTCCCGTGACCGAACTGATCTGGTTGTTCTGCCAGGTGTACACCAACGTGGAGGCGGTCATTAGTAATACAAATAAGCTCACGTGGTCACCATAACCAAACGGAATGGAAAAGGGAAGGCTGATGATTGAATCGTATGTCGATAGATCGTCGGCCCACAGGAAGCGTTGCTGCCGTAACTCAACGGACACCGGGAAAAAATAAAACATAGCAAAGAGTATTGGCATTTGCAACAGCAAAGGAATGCAACCACTGAAAGGATTGACACCCGCCTCCTGGTACAATTTCATTTGCTCTTGCTGCGCCTGTGTTGGGTTGTCTGCATTTTTTTCTTTGATAATATCCAGCTCTGGTTTCAGCAGTCGCATCTTCGCCATGCCGAGGTACGAACTATAAGAAAGAGGCGTAAGAATTAACTTAATGATGATTACCAGGATCATGATAATGATTCCGTAGTTACTCACAAACTTTTCCAGGAAATGGAAAATAGGGATGATCACAAATTTGTTTACCCAGATGACCGGCGGCCAGCCCAGGTAAAGATTGCGCGAGAACCCATCCGTCACTTCCGAAAGCACCTTGTAATCATTTGGGCCAAAGAAGAATTTGAATTTTGCCTTGTTCGCAACGAGGTCGTTTTTAGGAATAAATAATTTTACGATAGCAGATTTGACAACAGCAGTGTCAGCCGGATTGACACTGGTACTAACCTCCCCTCCTGTAAATGAATTTCCGGCGATAATCGCGCTGGTGAAAAATTTTTGCTTGATACCTACCCACTTGATGGGAGTGGCCAAGGCATCGGACTCCAGATCCGTAGAGGACTCCGAAATGCCATCAAAATCTCCTTTACCGGTGTAATAGTTGACCGTCGTTTTTGAGCGGCTATCGTTAATATCCTTTTCCTGGATGGGAATCTTGTCCGCCCACTGAAGTGTTACATATTCACCATTCAGTGATTCCCTCAAGCCGGAGGACTCAATTCGATAATTGAGTTGGTAGCCATTGGAGGGAATGGAATAAATCTGTCTAATTGATTTCCCATTGGCCAGCGATACTGCAAACGTTACGATCGTGCTGTCGGCAGCCATTTTTGTTTCGGCACTTCGACCTTCTGAACGGCGGCTGTCTACCGTATAGAAGATGGCGTAAAGGTCAATGTCTTTGCCTTCAAAGGTTGCGTTGAGCTTAAAAGAATTGGACGAAGGAGAAACGAGCAGGAGCGGTTTCTTGTAGTACGTTTTGAATTTCTTTAATTCTACCTCTTTAATTATCCCACCTCGACTGGAAAAGGTGATCACAAGATCATTCGTTTCGACCTTGGTGAGTTTCTCCTCACCTGTTAATAAGGAGGCCAAGGGTCCCTGTGGCTTGACCTGAAGGCTATCAATGGCCTTTGTTTTGGTTTGTGATGCGGAGTCAGGTTGTTCCGTTGTTGTAATCGTAGCAGGAGTTTCTTTTGGCGGTTCAGGCGCAAAGAAATTGAAGTACACCAGCAGCAAAACAGCTATTAACGTGAGCCCAATGGCAGAATTACGATCCATATTATTTTATAACTAAAAAATTAGAAGTATCAGGAGTCCAGTTTTTTATGATTCAAGGCGGCCTCAACAAATTTCACAAAGAGTGGGTGAGGATTCAACACCGTGCTCTTGAGCTCGGGGTGAAATTGTACACCAATAAACCAGGGGTGATCTTTGAGTTCCACCACTTCCACCAAACCAGTATCCGGATTAATTCCTGTTGCTTTCATTCCGGCCTCTTCAATCTGTTCGAGGTATTTATTATTAAACTCAAAGCGATGTCGGTGACGTTCGTGCACCAGCGTTTCTCCATAAATGGCGGCAGTCCTGGATCCTTTCTTGAGTTTGCAATCATACGACCCTAAACGCATGGTGCCGCCCTTGGTGGTAATTTTCTTTTGCTCCTCCATCATGTCAATGACAGGGTTTTTTGTTTTAGGATCGAGTTCAGTAGAACTTGCCTCAAGCCCCAGCACATGGCGTGTAAACTCCACAACGGCACATTGCATCCCCAGGCAAATGCCCAGGAAGGGGATTTTGTTTTCACGCACATAACGAATGGCTTCGATCTTTCCTTCCAGCCCGCGTTCGCCAAAGCCCGGCGCCACGAGTACACCATGAAGACCGCCGAGTATTTCAGTGACCGAATCCTTGGTAATGTCTTCAGACGAAATCCATTTCAAATCAACTTTACAATCATTTTGTGCGCCGGCATGAATAAATGCTTCGGCAATGGACTTGTACGCATCCGGAAGGGACACATATTTTCCGACAAGGCCTATTCGAATTTCATCCGTCGGATTTTTCAATTTCCCTAGGAATGCCTTCCATTGTTCAAGGTCGGGCTCATTCTTAGCATGTACTTTGAGCTTTGAAAGCACTCGCTCATCCAGTTTTTCTTTGCGCATCAGGAGCGGAACATCGTAAATGGTCTCCGCATCAATTGCCTCTATGACCGAATTCAGCTGCACGTTGCAGAAGAGCCCTACTTTCTTCCGGATATCCATGGGTAGAGGCATTTCCGTCCGGCAGACCAAAATATCCGGCTGGACTCCTTCTTCCAGGAGTTTCTTTACAGAATGCTGAGTAGGTTTTGTTTTTAACTCCTTAGCGGCCTTGAGGTAGGGGATGAGGGTGAGATGGATTACTAATGAATGATTAGAACCGAGGTCCCAACGTACTTGCCGAACTGCCTCTATAAAAGGAAGCGACTCAATGTCTCCTACCGATCCACCGATTTCGGTGATGATAAAGTCGTATTTACCACTTTCACCCAACAAGTAGATGTTCCGCTTGATCTCATCGGTGATGTGGGGGATCACTTGCACCGTTTTACCAAGGAATTCGCCTTTCCGCTCCCGGGTGATGACATTATTATAGATACGGCCGGTGGTGATGTTGTTGGCCTGGGAGGTGCGGATGTTGAGAAAACGCTCATAATGGCCCAAATCAAGATCGGTTTCGGCCCCATCGTCGGTGACGTAGCACTCGCCATGTTCATAAGGATTAAGCGTTCCTGGGTCTATATTAATGTAGGGATCAAACTTCTGGATAGTTACCGTGAACCCCCTGGCCTGCAGCAACATCCCCAGGGAAGCAGAGATGATACCCTTGCCGAGGGAAGACGTAACGCCACCGGTAACGAAAATATACTTTGCAGAAGAGGTCATGGATGGGCTAAAAAATACGGCTGCAAAGGTAGATTATTTGAGAGTTGCTTGAACTGTCCGATGAAATTATTTCTGATTTGAAGAATTTAAGGTTTTTTTCTTAAGGTCATTAACGGTGCTGGTATAGTGCATCACCGGTGGGGTAGAATAGCTTCTTTTATCGCCATCTGTAAACCTTTACCTTTGAGGGAAAGCTCCGAAGAAATGAATTTTTCAAGTGATTTGTTACTGAATGACGTATTTAAAACTGTTTCGGAGGCCGCTCGGGAAGATGGGCTTGAGGCATACGTTGTTGGCGGATTCGTTCGGGATTTGATCTTAAAACGTGCTAATAAGGATATCGACTTTGTTTGTGTGGGGAGTGGGATTCAGTGGGCGGAAAAAGTTGGAATAAGACTGGGCAATCTGCCAGTAACAGTGTTTAAAAACTTCGGCACGGCCATGATCCGACATGGCGAATACGAACTTGAATTTGTTGGTGCCCGCAAGGAATCCTATCGTCAGGATTCCAGGAAGCCCGTGGTTGAAGATGGCACGTTGGAGGAAGATCAGAAACGGAGGGATTTCACCATCAATGCCCTGGCCATCAGTCTTAATGAGGAGAATTTCGGCGAGTTGATTGATCCATTTGGAGGTATCGATCATCTGAAACAAAAGATGATCAAGACTCCGCTTGACCCAAACGTAACGTTTTCGGATGATCCGCTGCGAATGATGCGGGCCATTCGCCTCGCCTCTCAATTGAATTTTGACATTGATCCAGACACGTTCCAATCCATCCTGGATAATCAGGAGCGGCTAAAGATTGTATCGATTGAACGCATCATCGAAGAAACAAATAAGATCATTTTATCACCCATACCTTCCTATGGATTCAAATTGCTTTTTCACAGCGGGCTTCTGAAGCAATTCTTTCCGGAGATGGTAGCACTTCAAGGAGTGGAATACGTGGATAACAAGGCACACAAAGACAATTTTTATCACACGTTACAAGTACTTGATAATGTTTCGAAAATGTCAGACGATTTATGGCTGCGATGGTCGGCCATTCTTCATGATATTGCCAAGCCATTGACCAAACGTTTTGAGCCGGGTCATGGCTGGACGTTCCATGGTCATGAGGACAAAGGCGCACGTATGGTACCTGGAATCTTTAAACGTTTCAAGCTACCCCTTAACGACAGGATGCAATTTGTCCAGAAGCTGGTG
>JANYKP010000184.1 GCA_025358195.1 Cyclobacteriaceae bacterium | reverse complement strand
AGGAAACGTTCAATTCTCCCCGTGGAGAAACTTGATAGGTGGGCTTGTCAGACGTTACTTTTTTATTGTCGTGGAGAATTTGTCCCGTTACAACGAAGGGCATTGGCGGTAACTTGGGGCTCAGTGCACCAGTCCCCATATCCTCCCTATCTCTTTAGCCAAACTAAATCTACTTAAAAAATCCCCAACCATTGCCAAGCAAAACTATCCCACCAACCACTCAATATTTCCTTACAACCCTCCATCACCACCGTCACAGACAAGCACATAAATCCCTTAAACAAACGTCCAACCGAATTCATATTTTCACTACCTTCGCTATCCAAACATTTCCTGAAAAAGTATGGCGCATTACAACTTACAAATCAACGGCCGTGCGTACGAGGCCGATGTAGAGGCGGACACACCCTTGCTGTGGGTGCTCCGCGATAATCTGGGCCTGGTAGGCACCAAGTACGGCTGCGGAATCGCCCAGTGTGGCGCCTGCACCGTCCATGTAAATGGCGTTGCCGTTCGTTCGTGCACGTTGCCTGTATCGGCCGCTGCAAAAAGTAAAATCACGACTATTGAAGGGCTCTCCGCCAACGGCGACCATCCCGTTCAAGTAGCCTGGAACGAGGTGGATGTGCCCCAGTGCGGCTATTGCCAGGCTGGACAAATCATGACTGCCTCGGCACTATTGGCAAAAAATCCAAAACCGACAGGTGCTGAAATTGATAATGCCATGAACGGCAACATCTGCCGCTGCGGAACCTACCATCGTATCCACGAAGCCGTTGCTCTTGCGTCCACCAAACTTAAATAGCCATGTCAGAATTACTTAAAACAAACAGGCGTAACTTCCTGAAATTAACCACTACTGTAGGTGGTGGTTTGATGCTTGGCTTTAATTGGTCTAACGCAGATGCTTCCAGCATGGAAGTTATAAATGCGTCAGACATCACTGGTGCCGGACCTGCTGCTGCAGTGGATTTCAATAGCTACCTGGCTATCTCCCCGGATAACGTTATCACGATCTTTTCCCCTAACCCGGAGCTGGGTCAGAATATAAAAACCTCTTTCCCGATGATCGTGGCAGAGGAACTTGATGCCGACTGGTCCAAGGTAAAGGTTGTTCAGGCAGCCTTGAATGCAAAGAAATATGAACGCCAACTAACGGGCGGGAGCGGCGCCATTCCCCATTCCTGGGAACGCCTGCGAAAAGCCGGCGCTACAGCCCGGTATATGCTCATGGAGGCCGGCGCTAAGCGCTGGGGCGTTCCATCGAGCACAATAAAGACCAAAAATGGGATGGTGTTTAACGCCGATGGCACCAGTGGACTTAGCTATGGAGAACTTGCCACCGAGGCCTCTTCTATCCCGGTTCCTGCCGAAGTGAAACTTAAAGAGATAAAAGACTTTAAGCTCATCGGCACAGCCGTTCGCAATGTCGACAACCAGGAGATGATCACAGGCAAGCCTCTCTTTGGGATGGATTTCTACCGTGAAGGAATGTTGTTTGCCATGATACAGCGTCCTGAGGCCTTTGGAATGAAACTAAAATCAGTTGATTCAGCAGCTGCCAAAGTCATGCCGGGCATAATTGATATAGTGACATTCAAGAATAACGTAGCGGTGGTAGGAAAATCTACCTGGCAGGTCAACAAGGCAAGAAAACTTCTCAAAATTGAATACGAGAAGGACGGTAACATTGAAAGTTCTTCAGACCATGATCGCCTGTTTAAAGAGTTGCTCGAAAGCAAAGAGGCAACGGTGAGAAGAAAGGACGGTGACGTTGACAATGCTTTTAAAACTGCGGCAAAAATTATTACACGTGAGTACCAATGTCCATTCCTTTCACACAGTCCGATGGAGCCGATGAACTTCTTCGCACACGTACGCGCGGATGGTGTGGAACTGGTAGGTCCGAGTCAGACACCGGAGGCGGCACGAACCGAGACTGCAAAACTGCTGGGTATTCCGCCGGAACAAATCACATTGGAGCTGACTCGCTTGGGTGGTGGATTTGGGCGGAGACTTAAGACTGACTATGTGACCGAGGCCGCCGAGCTTTCCAGTATTTTAAAAGCGCCGGTAAAAGTTATCTGGACGCGCGAAGACGATATGACCGGAGGCAGTTATCGCCCTGCAGTTCGTTACAGGTTTGATGCCGCGTTGGATGCGAATGGAAAACTGACTGGATACAAGCTTCGCGGTGTTGGTATAAATGTTGGAAATGCTACACGCGAAGATAATTTTCCTTCCGGTGCCGTTGACAATTTATTAATCGATTCAGTTGAGCATAAGTCGCCGATTACGACTGGTGCATGGCGAGCTCCGATTACCAATTTTCTGGCGTTTGCCGAGCAGGCTTTTCTGGATGAGGTTGCGATGGCGGCAAACCAGGATCCGGTCAAATTCAGACTCGATCTGCTGGACAAGGCTAAGAAATCCCCGGTGGGTGCCATCAAATACGACATTGATCGCATGAAAGGCGTCATTGAACTGGCCGCTGAGAAATCGGGTTGGGGAACAAAGAAAAATATCTCACAGGGCTTCAGCGTTTATTTCTCACACCGGACCTACGTGGCCCAGGTGGCGGAGGTAGAGATGATCAAGGGAAACCCCGTCTTGCAAAAAATTTACGCCGTTGCGGATTGTGGCATTGTGGTGAATTTGAGTGGCGCCAAACAGCAGGTGAGGGGTGGCGTCGTTGACGGAATCGGACATGCATTTTTCAGTAACCTGACTTTCAAAGATGGTGCCGCAGAGCAAAAGAACTTTAATACATATCGGTTAATCAGAATGAAAGAAGTGCCTGAAATTGATGTCCACTTTGTTAACAACGGCATTGATCCAACCGGACTTGGTGAACCTGCGCTTCCCCCGACCGGCGGCGCGGTAGCAAATGCGATCTTCAAAGCAACGGGCAAACGGTTGTATAATCAACCCTTTACAAAACAGGAAGAAATGAAGGGTGTCCGATTGGGAGAGCGGTTGTAATCTTTGAGTGTTTAACCGCAGAGACGCTGAGGCGCGGGAGGAATGCAATAATGCGCGTCATCAAGACAATTTCTCAGTGTCTCCACGGTTTAAATTTTA
>JANYKP010000181.1 GCA_025358195.1 Cyclobacteriaceae bacterium | reverse complement strand
GGGTTGGGGTCGTAAAAGGAAGCCTTCAATAAACCTTTCATGTCGGCAGCATTGGAGGGGTACACTACTTTAATTCCGCGGATGTTCAGCAACGTAGATTCAATACTTCCCGAATGGTAAGGACCTCCTCCACCGTAAGCGCCGATGGGAACTCGGATTAATGACTGAATTGGAAACTTTCCCTTCGTGAGATAGCAGCTCTTTGAAAGTTCTTCCACCAATTGATTAATGCCCGGCCAGATATAATCGGCAAATTGTATTTCTACAATGGGCTTGCAACCAACGGCAGACATACCCGCAGTAGAGCCTACGATGTACGCTTCCTGAATGGGCGTGTTAAAAACTCTTTCATCACCATACTTTTGTGCAAGGGTAGCCGCTTCACGAAACACGCCCCCCAGTCTTCTCCCAACGTCCTGACCATAGAACAAAGCTTCAGGACATTTTTTTAAAATCTCTTCCACCGCATGAAGCGCAGCATCCACCATGACCACCTTTTCTCCTTTTTTAGGGCAACGAATTCCTTTCTCCTTGGTAACGGCAGTGGCTGCAAACTCATGTGAATCAAAATCTTGTATCTCCGGATCGGGTGAAGCAATCGCACGCTGGTAATCATCCCTGACTCTTTTTGCTGCGCCATCCATAATGTTCTCAAGCTGCACCTTCTCAATACCTTCTTCCATCAACTGCTTTTCCAGCTTTTCAATCGGATCGCTTTTTTGATGTTCTAATAAGTCATCTCCACGATACCATTCCTTTCTCACACCCGACGTATGATGGCCGAGCAAGGGACACCGGGCATGAACGAGGATGGGAGATCTGGTTTCACGAACAAACTCAATTGCTTTTTGAATGCCGGCATAACTCTTTATAAAATCAGCACCATCCACCCGCATCCGCTCCATTCCTTTGAAGCCGGCTGCATACTCGTAGGCATCCATGGTGCGCATTTCCATGCCGGTAGCAGAAATTCCCCAATTGTTGTCCTGGATGAGATAGAGAATCGGGAGCTTTTTGAGGACCGCCATTTGAAAGGCTTCCGCTACCTCTCCTTCTGTCACCGATCCATCACCCATGGAGCAAAGAACAATAGGCTTATCTTTTCCTTTCAATAATTTTTGCGATTCAAGATAGGCTATGCCATGCGCCATCCCCGTGGCCGGGATAGCCTGCATACCCGTGGCTGAACTTTGGTGGGGAATGGTTGGAAAACCTTCGCGCTTCAAAGCAGGGTGTCCATAGTAGGTCCGTCCGCCTGAAAAAGGATCATCGCGTTTGGCCATTAACTGAAGCATCAATTCGTAAGGCGTTAAACCCATACCCAACAACATGGACTCATCGCGATAGTAGAGTGAAGCGTAATCATGAGGCTTTAGCTGAAGCCCGGCTGCCAACTGGATGGCCTCATGCCCACGTGATGTGCTGTGAACATATTTGCTGCAGACCTCCTTGTTCTCATCATACGTTTCTGCCATGCGCTTCGAGGTGCACATCAGTTCGTATGCCTGGAGTAAGGTTTTTTTATCAATCCCGCTTTGCCGGTCTGTTTTAGGAATGCCTGCCATGCTCTCGTTTGAAACCGGGCAAAGATAGAGATTTGACCCATTCCAATCACCTCTTCACCAATCCCAGGACCATTCATCCTTCAAGCATTTGATCCGCCGCTATCTTATTTGCTTCTTGATATAAAATATTCTTATGCGCAAACTATTCGCCATCCTATTAACCGCCCTGGTACAGTTATCCTGGGCACAGAAAAATACAAAAACTCCTGAGGCCAAGGACGAGAAGAAAGATGAGATGAGCCTTTCCGCTTTGAAATTCCGAAACATAGGTCCGGCGCTCACGTCGGGCCGAATTGCGGACTTTGCAGTAGTTCCTGACAACTTTAACGAATACTATGTGGCTACTGCATCGGGTGGCGTGTGGAAGACGGTAAATGGCGGCACTACCTATGAACCGGTTTTTGATAGCCAGGGCTCTTTTTCAATTGGCTGTGTTTCTCTGGATCCCCACAACAGCAGTGTCGTATGGGTTGGGACGGGAGAAAACAACAACCAGCGGAGCGTTGCGTATGGAGATGGCATTTACAAATCAGAAGATGGCGGTGCCACTTGGAAAAACATGGGCCTGAAAACTTCAGAGCACATTGGCAAGATCATAATCGACCCCGGAAATTCCAGTGTAGTCTATGTAGCAGCGATCGGTCCCCTTTGGAAAGAAGGTGGCGAGCGCGGCGTTTACAAAACTGCCGATGGCGGCAAGACCTGGGCGCAAATCTTAAAGATTGATGATCATACCGGGGTTAACGACATCATCATGGATCCACGTAACTCAGATATCCTGTACGCATCCTCCTACCAGCGAAGGAGGCACGACTACGGATATGTGAGCGGCGGTCCCGGTTCCGGCATTCATAAAACGACGGATGGCGGAAAGACCTGGGAAAAAGCAAATACAGGATTGCCCAAGGAAGACAAGGGCAGAATTGGTCTTGCCATTTCTCCGGCCGACCCCGAATACATTTACGCCGTGGTCGAGTCTTCGAAAGATGCCGGATTCTACCGCACCACCAATCGTGCAGCAAGCTGGACCAAGATGAGCGGGCACCAGAATGGCGGAAATTATTATAACGAAGTAGTCGCCGATCCTAAAAATCCAAACCGCGTCTATACCATGGGCTTTGCCATCAATGTCAGCGACGATGGCGGAAAAAATTTTCGTCCCATTGGTGAGAAATCAAAACATGTTGACAATCACGTGCTGTGGGTCAATCCTACCAACACCGATCACATGCTGAATGGTTGTGATGGCGGAATCTATGAAACACGGGATGGCGCCAAAACGTGGGAATATAAATCCAACCTGCCAATCATTCAGTTCTATAAGGTGGCGGTCGACAATGCCGAACCGTTCTATTATGTGTATGGCGGTACGCAAGATAATTTCAGCTTGGGTGGCCCATCGCGGACACGCAATGAAAACGGAATTCCAAACTCCGATTGGTTTGTAACCAACGGTGGCGATGGTTTTGAAAGTGCTATTGATCCCTATAATCCTAATATTGTGTATGCACAATCGCAGCACGGAGGACTGGTACGTTTTGATAAAGCGACGGGTGAATCGACCGGCCTGCAACCGAAAGCCAGAAAAGGTGAAAATGAATATCGTTGGAATTGGGATGCTCCGCTTTTTACCAGCCCACATAAGAAAGGACGAATTTATTTTGCCGCCAACAAGGTATTCCGCAGCGATGACTATGGGAATAGCTGGCAGGTTATCAGCGAAGACATAACCCGCCAGCTTGATCGCAACAAACTTCCGCTGATGGGAAAAGTGTGGGGTGTAGATGCCGTTGGCAAAAATGATGGAACCGCTCCCTACGGAACGGTGAGCTCATTTTCTGAATCACCCAAAAATGAAAACTTACTGGCCGCAGGAACGGATGACGGATTGATACAGGTAACAGCCGATGGAGGTAAAACCTGGAAGAAGTCAGAAAACTTCCCGGGCGTGCCTTCGATGACCTATGTCTATCACTTGTTGTTTTCACAACATGAGGAAAATGTTTTGTACGCAACCTTTAATAATCACAAGCGTGGGGACTTCAAGCCCTACATCTTCAGGAGCATGGATAAAGGTGTCACCTGGAATCCCATCACTGCCAATCTCCCGGAGCGTGGTTCAGCATATTGCCTGCTGGAAGATTTCGTCGATCCCAATCTTTTATTTGTTGCTACGGAGTTTGGTGTGAACTATTCCAACGATGGAGGAAAAACCTGGAAAGCGTTGAAGAATGGACTCCCCACGATTGCCATCCGCGACATGGCCATTCAGAAAAGAGAAAATGACTTGGTATTGGCATCCTTTGGCCGGGGATTTTATGTGATGGATGACTATTCAGCACTTCGGAATCTGAAACAGACGGAAGGAAAGGAAGCGTACTTGTTTCCCATCAGAGACAGTTGGATGTTCATTGAAAACAGTCCGTTGGGAATCAGGGGGAAAGGTTTTATGGGAGAATCATATTACCGGGCGGATAATCCTCCTGTGGGAGCCGCACTCACTTATTTTTATAAAGAAGATTTGAAAACCCGGAAAGAGAAACGACAGGAAGAGGATGTGAAACTGGGTAAGGATGGAAAAGATGTTTCCTATCCAAATTATGAAAGTCTGAAAGAGGAGGCGAAAGAGGATGATCCGTATTTACTTTTCACCATCCGGGATGAGAAGGGCGACATCGTACGCAAACTCAAAACCGGAGCAAAGAAGGGAGTAAACCGGATCACCTGGGATATGCGTTATCCCAGTACAAACCCGGTCAACCTTAACCAAAGTTCCAATGACAATCCATTCCAGTCGAATGATGTAGGTCAATTGGTCGCGCCGGGAAGCTACAACGTAACATTATCAAAATATGCTGACGGTGTGATGACCGATTTGGCCGGGCCGGAAAAATTTGTTGTAAAAGCGTTGCCGGGCACCACCCTTCCTGCTTCCAGCCGCCCCGCGCTGGTGGAGTGGCAGCGGAAGGCGGCAGAACTTCAGCGAAGCATGCGGGGCGCCGGCGGCATCCTCAGTGATATCAACAATCGCGTCAAGCATATGAAAGAGGCGGTCTTCAGTATAGCAAGGCCCCATCAGGAGTTTATGAAAGACATAAAAGAGTTGGAAGAAAAACTAAAGACGCTTTCCGATACGATGTATGGCGACGCTGTGGCCAACCGGTTGGACATTGATAAACCACCTTCGATTTCTTCGCGTTTATTCGGTTCGATCTATGATGGCTCCGGTACCACCTCCGACCCTACGACTACGATGAAAGATCAACTCCAGATTGCGGGGGAAGAATTTGAAACGGCGCTGACAACCCTGAA
>JANYKP010000427.1 GCA_025358195.1 Cyclobacteriaceae bacterium | reverse complement strand
GACCATTAAGGCCGTCCATGAATATTCTGATTTGTTACGTGCCAGCATCGCGACCGCAGCCAATGATTTTCGCCTGGGAGCAAATGAAGCACCACCGGCAATCATGTCTGTATTCATCGGCACCCAGATGACTGCCGTACTGGATGAGATGGAGAAGAAAGGCAACGTGAAGATCGAGAAGGGTGATAACATGTACATGAAGCTCGGCATCGACCAGATACCCGAGATCATCCTGGATGCTACGGATCGCAACCGAACCTCACCGTTTGCCTTTACCGGCAACAAGTTCGAATTCCGCGCCGTGGGTGCCAGTGATAACTGTGCTATTCCAATGACCGTGCTCAATCTTATTGTGGCCGACCAATTGGAGAAATTCAATGATGCTGTGCTTAAGGAAATTGATAAAGGCACTGAAAAGAGATTGGCTATTGTAAATGTCCTGCGGAAGTATATTAAGGAATCAAAGGCCATACGATTTGAAGGTGATGGCTATTCGGAAGATTGGGTAAAGGAAGCAGCCAAACGTGGACTGAAGAACGTCAAGAACATGCCACATGCGATTGAGGCGTACCTTACCAAAGAATCTGTGCAACTCTTTGAAAGACACGGCGTATTGTCGCACAAGGAGCTGGAGGCCCGCAATGAGATCCGCCTGGAGGCCTATATTAAGCGCGTGCAGATTGAAGCCCGCGTGATCGGTGACCTGGCAATGAACCACATCATTCCAACCGCGATCGCCTATCAAAACAAGTTGATCCAGAATGCAAACGGTTTGAAAGGACTAGGTGTTGATAATAAAGCAGTAATCCAAACAATCAAAGAGATATCGGGTCACATCGATACGATTAAGAATGGTGTGCGACAGATGGTAGAGGAACGCAAGAGGATCAACAAGATAACGGATACCCACAAGCGTTCATTTGCCTATTGCGATGACGTGAAGGAAAAATACTTTGACGAAATCCGGGATGCGGTCGACAAGCTTGAACTGCTGGTGGACGATGAAGATTGGCCATTGGTAAAATACCGCGAAATTTTATTTTTGAGATAGTTTCCCTTACCTAAACCCGAAGGCGGCTGCTGAAAAGCGCCGCTTTTTTCTTTTTCCAAAAGAAACTTAGCTTCGGTTTCCAATCGCATTAAAATGAAAACCTTTTTCTTGATCTTCACGGTATCCGTTGTTTGTGTGTCCACAACTTTTTCGCAGAAAAAACCGGTGGCCGAGATTGAAAAAATGGTGACCCGCCTTGATGTGGAAGCGCCACTTACCTTCCTGGCAGCTGATGAGATGCGTGGCCGCGATACCGGATCCCACGAACTTGATATTGCCGCCAACTACATTGCGTCACATTTTCAGCAACTGGGACTTCGAGAATTGCCCGGAGCTGAGCGCTACTTTCAGAAAGTAGACCTGGTGAAGAGTTTTCCAATTGGGGCTGCTGAATTTAAGCTGAACGAGGATGTTCTAAAATTTAAGGAGCACTTTATCGTAATGGTAGGTAGCAACCAGGAATGGAGTGGGGAATGTGTGTATGTAGGTTATGGCTCCGTGAGTGAAGTGCCTGCAGATATAAAAGGCAAAATGATTATCTCCATCGCCGGCTCGAAGGAGGCGGTGGGTGTTCAACAGATTTTTAGCGCTTCCGCCGAAAAATTCAATCGAATCAAGGCCGCCGGCGCGGCTGGACTCGTTGAATATTTTGTCACCACGCCATTTCCCTGGCCGGCTATTGTAAATTATTTTGCTTCTAATTCGAGCGTTGCCATCAAGTCGGATGGCCCGGCCGTTCCTCACCTTTGGATGAAGGATACCGAAGTGGCGGGCATGCGGGAACTTAAAGAGCAAAAGAAAATTAATGGTTCATTCTCGATTCAGGGAAGCAAGCAAGTAGCAGTGTTGACCAGAAATGTGGTAGGAAAGATCGAAGGGACTGACCCCATTTTAAAAAACGAACACATTGTAATTTCGGCCCATTACGATCATGTGGGTGTGGGGGTAAAGAAAGATCAGGACTCGATCTACAACGGTGCGCGTGACAATGCCCTTGGCACGGTGGGCATGATGACAGCGGCACGCTTCTTCACAAAGTATCCGCCAAAACGTTCCATCATTTTCCTGGCGTTGACAGGGGAAGAGAAAGGATTGCTGGGGAGCGCCTGGTATGCCGATCATCCCCTGGTACCGCTCCGTCAAACGGTATTCGACTTTGATTGTGATGGCGCAGGCTATAATGACAAGACAGTAGCAACTGTAATCGGACTTGAACGCACCAGTGCCGAAGGAGATATTACGAAAGCCTGTGAGGCCTTTGGACTTAAGGCAGGCCGTGATCCGGTGCCTGAACAAAATTTATACGAGCGTTCTGACAACTATAATTTTGCAAAGAAAGGTGTACCTGCCATTGATTTCGCAACGGGTTTAAAATCATTTGATGCCGAGATAATGAAGTATTACCATCAACCCGCTGACGAAGTAGGATCATTGGATTTTGATTACCTCGTTAGGTATTACCGGGCGTTCGTGTACGCCAATTACTTGATCGCCAATGGTCCAAAGGCACCATCATGGACGGCCGGAGATAAATATGAGCAGGTGGGAAAAGCGCTTTACCAGAAGTAAAGTTCACTGGACTAAAGTCCATATGGGTTACTTAAATTGCTCCGGCCTAAAGGCCAATGTCAATTTAAGGGCTAACCCAAATGAAGTTCTTATCCAAAATTCCTTAAAGCCGCTTCCTCCAGATCAAGTTCGTATTCCAGCTTGCGTAAGACATCATCACCGTACTGATTTTTTCTCCGCAGGGTTTTAATCTCTTTGCGTTCAAAATTGATCATATGCAATTGCAGTTTGTTGTACTCAGCAAACACCTCTTCGGAGTGACGCGTCAGGTCAACAGTAAGCATGCGTCGATTGATGTGGTCCATCTGCCGCTCGTACTTCGTCTTGATATGGTGCAGTGCGTCTCGTGTCGCATCCTCTTGCGCATAGTTTGATTCGATGAATTCAATAGCGGAATAGGAGAGCTGGAGCCTTAGCTTTCGTTCTTCCTCTTCTGGATTGTCTGAGTCGGGTATGTTAAAGAGTTTGATCAGGAATGGCAACGTCAGTCCCTGTACCACCAGCGTCATGAGGATCACGCAAAATGTGATAAATAAAATCATGTTTCGAAAAGGGAACGCCGTTCCGTCGGGCAGGGTGAGGGGCAATGCCAGCGCGGCGGCAAGTGAAACGACCCCCCGCATACCGCTCCATCCGGCAAGCACCACAGCTTTCCAGTGAGGGACCTTTTCCCGTTCGCGTATCCGTTTTGAAATGAGATGGGGTAAGTAGGTTCCCGGGAAAATCCATAGCATCCGGATGACCATTACCAACAAACTGATGGCAAGTCCGAAGGTGATCGCTTCCGGCAAGGTGAAACCATCCAGGTTTTTTATGATCAGTGGTAGTTGCAATCCGATCAGAATAAAAACAACGCCATTCAGAATGAAGATGAGCGTTTCCCACACGCCGAAAGCCTGTATGCGGGTTTCATAATTGAAAATTTCATCCGATCTCCAGGAAAGAAACAAACCGGCGCTTACCACTGATAGCACACCGGAGAAATGAAAATATTCTGCAGCCAGGTAACAGAAATAAGGTGAGATCAGGGTGATAGCAGTATCAACGCTGGGTGTTGTAGGCAAGTACCGGTGCATAAAGTACAGGATGTTTGCAATTACTACCCCAATCAAAACACCCATCACGGACACTAAACCAAACTGCCCGGCGGCATGCCCAAGGGAAAACATTCCGGTCATTACCGCCACAATCGCAAAACGATAAATGATTAGACTTGAGGCATCATTGATCAGGCTTTCACCTTCCAGAATGATTGAAAGACGCTTGGGTACTTTCAGACCTTTCATCACCGAGGTGGACGCGACGGCATCAGGAGGAGAGACGATGCCGCCCAATAAGAATCCCAGGGCTAACGTAAACCCTGGTATCAGGTAAACGGAAAAGTAGGCAACTACAACTGACGTGAAAATCACCAGGCCAAACGCCAGCAGGAAAATAGATCGTTTCCATTTCCAGAAATCATTCCACGAAGTTTGCCAGGCCGCTGCATAGAGAAGGGGAGGTAGGAAGATGAAGAAGACTACATCTGGATTCATTTCCAGCATCGGCATGCCGGGAACCACCCAAATCACCAACCCGGTCAGTACCAACAAGATTGGATAAGGAACCTTGATTTTATCGGCTACTACGGAGAGGAGCGATACACAGAAAAGGAGAAATACAAAGACTATGAGTTGTTCCGTCATGTGCTAAAGATAGAGCACGATTTTTTATTTTTAAAGTCACATTCATTTTGGATACAATTATAAGTAATGAATGGCCTTTAACTTTTAGCTTTTAGCTTTTAGCTTTTTAGCCTTTAGCCTTAGCCTTCTTCTCGATTAACTCGAGGATCGCATTTCTTATCAATTGCGGATGCGTCCACGGTACAAAGTGATTCATTTCATCCACCAACACGATCTTCAGCGGTGCATTCACCATCATCTTTTGAGCAAAGGTGGCATTCTCTTTCGGCACGAGCGTATCTTTTTTTCCCTGAATGACAATGGTGTTGGCTCTAACCTTCGCCCATAAAGGAAGCATCTCCTCGAGTTGGGGTTTTAATTTGTAAATCTCATCGTTGGAAGCCCGGATCGAGCGAGGAAGCATCCACTTCAGAAAGGGTGTCGCCAGTGGCCCACGGAACCATTCATTGGGCTCCAATTCAGGATCAATACTGGGCGCTACCAGTATAAGCCCATCCACCAGTTCCGGATAATCCATCGCCATGCGTGCAATCAATGGACCTCCCAAAGAATGACCGATCAAAATAATCGGCCGTTGGTTTTTGTGTTCCTCGAGGATCGGTTTTAATAATGCACCTTGTTTTTGAAGGGAAGGTTCGGCATATCCAAAATTGGAAGCCCCAAATCCCGGACGGTCTACAGTGATCAACTGCGCTTTTGATAGTAAGGTTGTGTCGGACATGAAATCAATGAAGGCGCTGAGCGAGCCAGGGGAGCCATGAACGAAGACGACCAGCGGCATGGAATTGTCACCCACCTCGAGATAATTCATGACACGCTTAGCCGCCTCATAACGATGGAGTGTTCCTTTATTTGGTTTGGCGGAAAAGTACGCGTCGATTTCGGATTTGCTCATGCGGAATTGCATACAGCTATCCAGTAGCAACATCGAACCTGGAAAAATGAGCACGGATACGATCCACGTAGGCCATTTTTTCAAGTTGAATCGCATTGTTAAAGATTCAGGATTTTTTTATACTGGGCAGGGTTGTTCAATAAGTTGATGGTGGTGCTGATTTCAGGATCCTGTCTGAATGAAATTTCTACCTGGCCTCTTTCAAAATAATACCGGGCAACAATGTCTTCTTCCAGCAACGACTTGATCTGATCTTTGAAGGTCATCAGGTCGTTCTTCCTGCTTTCGTTAAGCCGTGCTTGTATTTGCTCAATTTGCGGTTTCAATTCTTCATAAAATCGCTCGTTCCTTGCTTCTTTGGCGAGTTGACTCAATTGTATTTCGACGGGCGAGCGATAATTGAATTCTTTCGTCCTAACCCAATTCACAAACTCCTGATACTCCGCTTCGGACAGGCTGAAATTTTTAGCCTCTGGAATCGTTGTGTGTTTTGCCGCGTAGATGGTGCCATAATCAAAGATGTAGCCTGCAGTATACAGCACTTGTGCTACGGGTGTCGCTTCGTGAGTTATCACGGAGATGTCGGGATCAATTCCACCGCCATCATACACCGTTCGGCCCCGCGTGGTTTTGAATGCTTTCTTGATAGAATCCGGGATGGATCCTACGCT
>JANYKP010000073.1 GCA_025358195.1 Cyclobacteriaceae bacterium | reverse complement strand
TCCGTTTGCAAATCTTATCAAAACACTAATTTTTTGCCTCTGACCTGTTGAAAGCAAACTTGAAATGAAATGGGTATTAATAATTTTACCGCTGACGGCTTTTGGTCAAGCCCTACTTCCCGGTTTTCCAAGGGAGAACCCACGGAAGGATATTGAGCTTACAATAAGAATTTCAAAAGCATCAAGAGTCACTCAAACAGCATTTCTATTCAAAAATGACTCGTTCGTTCCGGACGAATACAGATTACCTAAGGAGTATATATTTTCCAATGACGGTGGCATCAAAGAAATCCATTGCCTTGATTTAAATACAAACAATAAAACACTATCCTACTTATTTGATGAGCATTACAGAATCATAGGCCAAAAAGGACATGATGACTTTATCACCTACTCCTACAACGATCAGGATAAAAAAAGTATTGAGAATTGGTATTCCTATGATTCCGTGCTGATTGAAAAAACAATTGCGATATATGATGCCCAAAATAAAATAATAAGAAAAGAGGCTTATAAGTCAACCGGAGTTTTATCAAGGTACTGGACGTATGAGTACAATGATAGGGGCGACCTTATCATGGAAACGTATGTCAATACACCCAACGGACCAGGAATTAGAATTGATGCCAGTATTACCGGAACAACTTCAGAATTCATTCCATGGCCAAGTGGCACAACTAAGTTCGAGCGCACATATGAAGATACAATTATTACCAGGAGGCTAAAAAATAACCACATTGACAAAATTACAAAGTCCTACAAAAATACAGACACTTTAGTAATAGAGGAATTTGAATATAAAACGCTGGAAAAACAATTCAAGCGAACGTCTGAGAAAAGGGAAACCGCATCCTTCAAAATCGAAACATATTTCTCATACTCCGTACATGAATATTATTATCAGGACGGCATTTTAGTCTTATACAAAAATATAATTGATAGTGGGGCTGTTAGAATTGATAGGTATAGTTATCAAACCGAACAAGATTCCAGGGGTAATTGGACAGCCAGGACCGTTCTGGTTAACGGTAAACCAATAAGTAAAGTGGAACGGAGAATATCCTATGACTAAATTCAGGCTGGTGTTGTGAGAGCCGGACAACCAATGACACCTCAAGTCTTCCTGCAGAACAGTTTGTCCTTCAAATCTTCAAATAAGAAATGGCTTGACTATACTACTGCAAAAAATTGTGAAGCGATAAGAAAGTAATTCAACCGAAAAGCGCTTCCATAACTTCTGTCAGCTTGCCAAACATGTTGATTTTTATTTTATTCCGCACACCGGGCTTCTGATTGAACTTGGAAACATAAATGGTTTCGAAGCCCAGTTTCTCTGCTTCGGATATGCGCTGCTCAATTCGATTCACGGCACGCAGCTCACCACCCAATCCTATTTCCGCAGCAAAACATATTTTATCGGAGATCGGAATTTCTTCCATGGAGGAAATGATCGATATACAGATGGCAAGATCAATAGCCGGATCTTCCACGCGGATGCCGCCGGCCATGTTGAGAAATACATCTTGTGTGCCCATCCTGAATCCACAGCGTTTTTCGAGCACAGCTAAAAGCATGTTCAATCGTTTTTGATCAAAACCTGTCGGCGTCCGTTGTGGCGTACCATACGATGCCGGACTCACCAGAGACTGTACTTCAATTAATAAAGGGCGGTTCCCCTCCAGGGTTGCACCGATCGTGGCGCCTGTATGGGGTCCATCTTTTTGAGAAATCAAAATTTCAGAAGGATTACTCACTTCACGCAAACCCGTGCCAAGCATTTCATAGATACCAATTTCAGCCGTTGACCCAAAACGATTTTTTGTTGTTCGTAATATGCGGTAAGCCAGATGTTGATCGCCTTCAAACTGTAGCACGGTGTCTACCATGTGTTCCAATACTTTTGGTCCGGCCAATGTACCGTCTTTGGTAATATGCCCTACGAGAAAAACCGGTGTATTGGTTTCTTTGGCAAACTTCATGAGTTCTCCAGCACACTGTCGTACCTGACCGATGCTGCCGGGTGTACTTTCAAGCATCGGAGAGAATAGTGTCTGGATGGAATCGATGATGACCAACTGTGGAGCTAGTGATTCGATAGCGAGAAAAATACTTTTCGTGTTTGTCTCCGTGAGAATATAGAACTGCGTTGCTCCGCGGTACGACGATGAAATCCGTTCTGCCCGCATCTTTAGTTGTTGCTCGCTTTCTTCACCTGACACATACAGCACCTTCAGGTTCTTAAAGGCTAATCCAATCTGAAGCATGAGTGTGGATTTACCGATGCCAGGCTCACCGCCAATCAAGACCAATGAGCCTGGTACGATGCCTCCTCCCAACACCCGGTTTAATTCCTGATCGTGTGTTGCCATTCGGATTTCAGTACCCGACTCAATTTCAACGAGCATCTTGGGCTGGATCGTCTTCGACCGCGTACTTTCCTGTCGCCAGTCATTTTTGGCCCCTTCTTTTGCAGCCACCTCTTCAACAAAGGAATTCCAGGTTTCACACGAGGGACATTTCCCCATCCACTTGGAGGATTCATAGCCGCAGCTTTGGCAGAAGAATTGGGTTTTGGCTTTTGACATTTAGTGTAGATTGGGCAGCTTAGGTAATTTCAGGCAATTCAATATGATCACATGAAAATCTTATTTCAAAGGGCTGTCCGACTCCTTGGCCATCTCATTAAATACGATTTTGTCCATAAAAACCGGAAACCATTTATTTAGGAACACCGCCAATTTACCCTGGGCCGTCATGATAATTATTTTTTTTCGGTTCACCGTGGCGCGGTAGATACGAGCGGCGCACTCCGCGGCGGTCATCATTTCGTTTTCATTGCGCGGCGAATCACCTTGCAGGGATCCGTCTTTCGTCAACGATCGCTTGCGGATGTTGGAAGTTGTAAAGCCCGGGCAAGCGGTCAGCACATGCACCTCCTTTTTTAACATTTCAGTCCGCAGCACTTCCAGGAATCCGTTGAGTGCAAATTTCGATGCGGAGTATCCTGTGCGACCTGGTAAGCCACGGTAACCGGCAACGGATGAGATGCCGATAACCGAACCTTTGTTCTTAATGATTTCCGGAAGACAAGACTTCGTGGCATAGAGAACACCGTAAAAATTAATATCCATTACTTTCTTCACCACCTCAAGCTCCACTTCTTCAAAAAGAGCACGCATGGTAATGCCTGCATTATTGATCAGTATATCAATTCGGCCATATATCCGGATCGCTTCAGCTGTCATTGTCCGATTATCCTCTTCCCGACTAACATCGGCTTGAAGACCTGTAATCGTAATCCCTTTTTTCCGCAGATTCTCAACCGCTTCATTCAAGTCACTACTATTGCGACCGGTGATTAGGATTTTTGACCCGTTCATTCCGAACACTTCGGCCAACGCCTTGCCGATGCCGGAAGACCCACCCGTAATGATGACAACCTTATCTTTCATGCCGACGTACCATGAGCGGCAAATGTAATTAAAACATTCGCGTAATTTTGCGCGCAATGTTTTTACTCAAGCTCCTTTCCCGCCTCCCACTCCGGGTACTCTATCTTATTTCCGATTTCATTTTTGTGATCGGATTTTACATACTTCGCTACCGAAGAACCATCATACAAACCAACCTGAAGAAGTCGTTCCCAGGAAAATCAATGGATGAATTACGACTACTGGAGAAAGCATTTTTTCGAAATCTTTGCGACTATCCAATCGAGACCTTGAAGCTGTTGACCATGTCGAATGATGAGGTACTCAGGCGGATGAATTATAAAAATCCTGAAGTGATAGAATCGTTGGCAACACAAGGCCAGTCGATGATCTATCTCACTTCACACCAGTTTAACTGGGAGTGGTTGCTTGCCGGTGCCTGCCTGAACACAACACCTCCGTTATATTATGTGTACCAGGCGCAGAGCTCCAGGTTTTTCGATGATTTCTCCAACCGGATTCGCCAGCGATTTGGTGCACAACCTATCAAACGCGAGAACGTTGGCCGCGAGGCAATTAAACGGAAGGGAACTCTACATAGCCTTGCCCTTCTGGCAGACCAATTCCCCGGTCTCGATCACGACAAGCGTCATTGGACTACCTTTCTACATCAGGACACTGCCTTTTTTCAGGGCATTAACCAGTTGGCGATCATTACTCAGTACCCGGTTATTTTTTTTGTGAGCCGAAAAATTAAGCGTGGGTATTACGAATGTGAGCTCATCAAAATTGCTGAACCACCCTACGCAAAGAAGGATTTTCGCATTGTTGAAAATTATGTAAAGGCTACAGAAAAAATAATTCGCGAGCAACCGGAAGGTTGGCTCTGGTCGCATGACCGGTGGAAGAAAAGCCGGGAGGAAATGAATGACGAGTTACGAATGACGAATAATGAATGAAGTTGGGAACCGATGAATAAAGAGTAATATATTGATTCGTCATTCCTCATTCGTAATTAATTTAACATCATCTCAATATCCTCCCGTGTCAACGATTTCACTATACTTTCCTCCGTGCTAATGAGGTTCTCGGAAAGCTTCAGTTTATGTTTTTGAAGCTGAAGAATTTTTTCCTCAACTGTGTTTCGCGTGATAAACTTATAGGTGAAAACCTTTTTCTTCTGTCCGATACGGTGCGCCCTGTCAATGGCTTGTTGCTCAACAGCAGGATTCCACCAGGGGTCAAGTATGAAGACATAATCAGCTTCGGTGAGATTAAGACCAAGACCGCCAGCCTTGATAGAGATCAGAAAAATTTTAAGTTCAGGGTCTTTGTTGAATCGTTCCACCTGATCCTTACGGTCCATACTCGACCCATCGAGGTAGG
>JANYKP010000042.1 GCA_025358195.1 Cyclobacteriaceae bacterium | reverse complement strand
CTTTCCGGCGTTTCGTTCGTGAAAGCATCGTATGAAAAAAAGTCGGCCGTTGTGGAATTCGATGAAACCAAAATAAACGCTGATAAAATCATTGCCGCCATCAATGGCACAGGGTATAAAGTAGAAGAATTGAAGGGTACGATTGCCCAAAAGGATCAAAATGGAAATTGTTGCACGAACGGTACATGCAAGAATCACTTGGCTCTTTTACCTGGCGAGGAGAACAAGAATATAACGACCATTTCAAATGTTAACGAAATCAGGAAAGTATTCAATCAGCAAAAAGGCAGGACCAGGTTTGTTGCTGTCTTATCGCCAACATGCGGATGGTGCTTGCAGGGTGCCGGGTCCATTCAGAAAACCGTTATCGGAAAAATGAAGGATAAAAATATCAGTGTAATGATCGTTTGGACGAATATGTTAAAGACGGATGACCAACGCAATGCACGTAAGGCAGCGTCCCTTTTCAATGATGAAAACATTGCACAATTTTTTGATGCAGAAAATAAATTCGGCGATATAATAGCAAGAAGACTGAGTCCCCAAGGCGAAAAGGCATGGGACATCTACTTGTTCTTCGATAAGGACACGCAATGGAACCAGGATTTTCCCAGGCCCTTTGACTATGCTCACCAGCTAAGTCCATTCTATCATAGCTGGGTCGATAAAACAAAATATTTTTGTGGCGATGACCTCACAAAAAGGCTAACTGAAATTACGGGTACGCTATGAGCAACGCTATCACTACAGCTTCAATGATCACCTGCCCAAATTGCGGGTTCAAAAAGGAGGAGGAAATGCCAACGAATGCTTGCCAATACTTTTATGAGTGTGAAAATTGCAAGATTATTCTAAAACCTATACACGGTGATTGCTGCGTTTTCTGCTCGTACGGTACTATAAAGTGCCCACCCATCCAGGCCAGTAAGACATGTTGCTTATAGTTCGAACCGAATCTTGTAAGTTTTACCTTCTACCTGAATTTCGCGGCATTGTTTAACCGCTCGGCCGCATTGTCCCAGTTAATTATTCCGAACAGACTATCCACAAACTCTGCTCTCCGGTTTCGGTATTTGAGGTAATACGAATGCTCCCAAACGTCAATAACCAAAATTGGGATCACACCCCACTGTGTAAGTTTCTCATGATTTTCACACTGAAGTACGGTGAGCTTGTCGGTGGAAGGATGGTAGCCGAGAATGCCCCAACCATTGCCATCCACACCTTTTGATGTCTTTGCGATCAGCGACTTCAATCTATCGTAGGTTCCAAAATCCTTTTCAATTTGTTTCAGTAACGTACCCGTCGGATCTGTCTTTTTATTGGTAAGGTTTGTCCAGAAAATGGTGTGGAGAATATGCGACGACAGGTGATACGAAAGTTTTTTTGTCCAGTAGTCAACGGTTTCGAGGTTGTTTTCATCGAGCGCCTTTTTAACCATCTCCAAATCCTTGTTGGCTGCCTTGACCGCATCCCCATGATGAAATGTATAATGGAGGTGAACTGTTTCCTGGTCCATGCTAGGTTCAAGGAAATTCTCGTTGTAGGGCAACGACTGAAGTGCAAAGTTTCCATTCTTATCCGTTAACCGGTCCATGCCACTTTCTTCAAGACTTTGTGAAAAGACATTGTCTATTGGAAGGAAAGAGATGCCGCCCATGATAGCGGAAGCTTTCATAAATTTTTTACGGTTCATAAAATTGTTTTTAAGAGTAGTCCGACCGTTGCCGCAACCGCTATAATGAACGGTTCCGGTAATTTCTTAAATTTAAATAATATCCCCGTGGTTGTCAATGCCATTATGATAGTCGGCATGTCGGTGAGCGTTCTTCGTCCTAAGATGAGGACAGCACCTGCTATCGCACCCACGGCTGCTGCAGTTACTCCTTCTACAAATGCTTTTATGCCAGGATGTTTGCCATACTTTTTAAAATACGGTGCTGGAATTATCGTAAAAAGATAACATGGCACGAACGTTGCCAACGCTGCCACACAAGCCCCGGGAAAACCTGCCACTAAATATCCGATGAAGCCAACAGTAATTACGATGGGTCCCGGCGTGATCATCGCCACCGCCACCGCATCCATAAACTGTTGTTCATTCAGCCAATGATACTCATTTACAACCCCTCCATACAGAAATGGAACAATGGCTAATCCACTTCCAAAAACAAACGCTCCGGCTTTGGTGAAGAACCATGCAATCTGGGAAAGTTTAGACGATGATGAGACGATATCGCTTAGCTGAAATAAAAGCGGCACACTCATGAAGGAGGCCTTTGGTATAAAACGGGGCGGCGCTTTAACAAACCAAATCAAAATCCCTGCGCCCAAAATCAGCCAAAGAATTTCAGATTCCATGATATACGTCGTAACAGCCAGGACCAGAAAGACACCCCATAACCAAAAATCCTTTCCAAGGCTTTTAGTAGTGAGCTTGTAACTGCTCACCAATATAATACCGATTACAGCCGCGCCCACTCCATAAAAAATAGATTGCATCCAGGGCAAGCCGCCAAATTTCTCATACGCGAACCCAATGGCCACGACCATAATAAAGGATGGAATGACAAAGGCAAAGTCGACAAGCGTTGCGCCAGGAATACCGTAATGAACATAGCCAAGATAGATGGAAAGCTGTGCTGCCAACGGACCTGGCGCCAGTTGCGCCAGCGCCAAGCCTTCCTTATAAGCCTCGTCGGAGATCCATTTTCTCTTCTCAACCAAATCACGGTGCATGTAACCGATTAATGCCACGGGGCCTCCAAAACCCCACGTTCCAAGTTTCAAAAAATAAATCAGCATTTCATTCAATGAGTAGGAGGCATTCATCTTGGTCACATTCAAATCTTTGGATCCCACGAATGTTTTTCATGTTGAACGTATTTTGCCCAACTGTAAAGAGCGTCATAAATTTTCATTCCGATCGTAAGCATTTCTGAATCGCTCTCGAAATTATGGGATAGTCCGGCGGAGATGGCCCACAGTCCTGCCGCTTGGGGCGCAAGTTCAAAGCGATCGGTATCTGCTCCGCGCACGATCCGCGCAATCTGAGCAACAGCTGGATCTGTGATGGTGTGTTTCTTCACGATATAATCGAATGTACAGTAATCTCCTTCATGTGAATACTCAACACCGGGAATGTCGTACGGAAGTGCTTTTAACTCCTTTCCCCTTGAAAGAACCTGGTCTTTGGGCACATAAATAAACTCGGCCTCTTTGTCAACAAAATTTTTGATCAGCCACGGGCAGGCGATCCGGTCAATCTTTGGTCGTTCACGTGTGATCCATTTCATTCGACAATTGGTTTAACGATCCAATAATAATTTACTTACTGTGCAAAATTCAATTTTACTCCTACCCCATTTTGTAGGGCCTTTTCATAAACAATGACGGCAGCAGCCACGTCTTGCAAGGCAGTCCCTGTGCTGTCGAAAACAATGATTTCTTCGTTAGACGTTCGCCCCGGCATACGGCCGGCGATGATTTCACCAAGTTCTGCGTGGACATCGTTACGCTTCATCAGCCCACGCTCCAGGGAATGATGCAGTTCTCCGATCGTTGCACATTGTTCCAGTAAATCCACTACAAGTTTGCCCGAGGAGACAAGCTCGGGCTCCAGCTCTTGCTTATCTTCACTGTCTGATCCTACCGCTGCTATAAAAGTTCCAGGCATGACATCTTCAAACCTCAGGAACGGTTGCTTTGAGGGCGTACAGGTGACAACTATGTCGCTTCTTCTGACAGCCATTGCCAAATCATCAACAGCTTCTACGGCGATCTCCAACTCCTCACTAATTTCGTAAGCGAACTTTCGAGCCTGTGCGTTGTCTATATCAAAAACAAAAACGGACTGAAGGGGACGCACCTTCATCAACATCTTGAGGGAAATTCTTCCCTGGTTACCACAGCCACAGATCGTTACGATTTTTGCATCAACGCGTGCCAGGTATTTCGTAGCAACCGCCGTGGCAGCTCCCGTTCGGACCACCGTTATTTCCATGGAATCCATGAGTGCGAGGAGCCTTCCATTGGTCGCATCGCAGACAACGATGACCCCTTGGATGGTCGGCAACCCATGGTATTTCATATTCTGAGGGAAGTTCGCATTTGCCTTTGCTACAAAGTAGGATCGTCCGGGATTCCCGGAAGGGGTTGGTTTGGAGAGTATTGCCGTCTTGATGTGAAAGCCTCCGCCAAGTGTGTGAATACCAAGAATTCCGGGGGGTGCCGCTTTTCCCTCCGCGTGTAACTTGAATGCCTCTTCAACTGCATCTATACACTCTTCCATTGTAAGGAGTGCAGTTACCTCTCTCCTATTGAGCAGCAATGTATCTATCGATTGCATCATGATAATATCTTGGTTCTGTAATGCTACCAAGTCCTCATCAACAAGGATAGAACGGATTTAACCTTTTGTATCCCCTTTACCTTTTGACGTGCTTTTTTTGTAAGCAGATGGGTTTTTGCCCATGGTTTTTTTGAATATTCGGTTAAAATGACTTTGATCAGAGAATCCTGTGAGATAAGCTATTTCCGAAAGGGAGTAGTTTGATGTGTTGAGTAAGTGCATTGCTTTTTCGATCCTGAGTTTCCGGATGTATTCGCCAAATGTCAAGTCATTGAAGTACTTCGAAAACTCTCTGGAAAGGTAAGCAGGATGAACATTGAGCCCCTTTGAAACTTCTTTCAAACTCAGACTCAGATTTGTGTCAATCTGGTCTTGTATTATTTCTTTCAATTCCTTCGCCCAGTCAGGAATTTTTCTTACGCCAGCCTTTTGCTTCAGGTACTTTTGATAAACATCCAGGAGCAAGTGCTCGATCGGGTTTTGTGTATGTTTTTCGCTTTGTAAGTGTTTCGCCCAGGCGTAGAGAGCGTCATAGAGCATCATTCCATTTTCCAGGAGGTCATGATCATCTTTTGTGATGAAGGCAAGCCCCGCAGAAATGGCCCACAAACCAGACGCTTGCATGGCTATATCGTGTCGGTCAGTATCAGCACCGCGAACAATCACAGCCATGGTGTGTATGGCCTGATCATTGATTTTGTACTTCTCGACAAAGTAGTCAAACGTGCAGTGGTCAGCATAGTGTGTAAATTCCACCCCTGGGATGTCAAACGGCGTGGCATTCAATTCTTTTGCTTTTGGTTTCACATCATCGGGCGGAACGAAAAAGAATTGCGCTTCCTTATCAATAAATCTTTTGATGAGCCACGGGCAAGCAATACGATCAATCTTCGGGCGTTCACGCGTAATCCATTTCATGAGACTTCTTTTTACAAGTTTGTCACGCGTACATAGAATTCAAAATTACTTCTTTTCCTTTCTAACCTGTTTTGCTTTCTTAATTTTCAAAGCTCTTTTTACCGGCGAAATTGATTTTGTAATTGTCTGGCCATGGACAATCTGTTTTTGGTCCTTCACTTTTGCAAGGGAATTGGCATAGGCTTCTGTCAAAAGTTTCTTTATGTAAGTCTTCGGAAATTCTTCCATGCTTTTGACCAATATGTATCGATACTGATTGCCGTTACCTAACAAGATACGGTCTGGATCCAGTAGTGCGGCACCCCAATAAAATCCAAAATGAATATTCTTACTGGTCCTGCCCACGGCAATGGAGCAAAATGTATGTCCAACTTTATCGGTCGGCGACCATCCAAATGCCAGCGCGTTGTAGTTGTCGTAAATCAATTCATTGGCTTGGGGATATAAATCCCAGACAAACGCTCTTAACCACCAAACAATCTCCTGGATATCTCCGGAGAAAGGCTTCAGAAATTTTAGCAAGTCCTTTGTTTGTTCTTTGCTCATTGGTTTGAAATCATTTCCATCACATCTGCGTCATTCTGCTCGATCCATGGGAAATTATGCATATCAAAAGATGGTTATATGCCAGTCAACCTAAATCAAATATTATTCGAAGATTATCTCTGATCTTGTCTTTTTGATTGTCATCAACTTCGCCTATTTTCTTTACGAGTCGCTTGTTGTCAATCGCCCTTACCTGGTCGATCATAATGTCACAATCTTCAGTTAGTTTGGCTATCGACTTTTTCAAGTGAACCCTCAAAATTTCCGACTCCCGCTGCACATTCGTCGTTATCGGACAAATAATAGTCGAAGGATGCTCCTTATTTAATAAATCAGTCTGTACAATAATCACAGGCCGTACTTTTCCGGCTTTTGTACCCATTCTTGGGTTCAGGTCGGCAATCCAAAGTTCGAATTGCTTAATCTTCATTGCTCAATTGCTCGAACTCCGCCAGCACTTTAATCGATTCACGGGATACTAATTTAGACTCTTTACTCAATTGCTTTGAAAGAAGCTTTCTCCTGTGGAGTCTGTTGTAGAAATCAATGGCTTCGTTTATGTATCGGTTCCTGTTCTTTTTGACCTTACTTACGATTTTCTCGGTCTCCAGGAAAATATCATCGGCGAGCTTTAACGATAGATTTTTCACGATGTTAAATTTTCACAAATGTATATACTTTTGGTATATACAACAAATCCAACCTTTTCCTGACAGAAGTAGGAATAGACAGACTGAGAAATAGCCTTGTATTGGATATATTTCTGCCATGAAAGAAGCTACTATCCGACTGATCGATGGCTATGAATTTATTTCCTACCATCCAGAACAATTTTCAAATGAAGAAACCCTTCAACATAGTCAGGAATTTTATCGATGGCTGGACAGCCGTCGAAGCGTGCGCGACTTTTCGGACAAGCCTGTTCCAAGAAAAGCAATTGAGAATATTCTGCGAAGTGCATCGACTGCTCCCTCCGGCGCTCACAAACAACCGTGGACATTCTGTGTTGTGGCCGATCCAGCGCTGAAAAAAGAAATAAGGATGGCTGCTGAAAAAGAAGAACACGACAGTTATCACGGAAGGATGAATGAGGAGTGGTTGCAAGATCTGAAGCCGCTCCAAACGGATTGGAAAAAACCATTCCTGGAAATTGCTCCGTATCTGATCGTTGTGTTTAAAAAAGCATATGATATACTTCCTTCCGGTGAAAAAAGGAACAACTATTATGTTTCCGAATCGGTTGGTATTGCCTGCGGATTTTTGCTGGCGGCCATTCACAAGGCTGGGCTGGTGGCACTGACGCATACACCTAACCCTATGAACTTCCTTTCAAAAATTCTAAAGCGGCCGGCAAATGAGCGTCCTTTTTTATTGATCCCGGTGGGCTATCCGGCAAAGGAGACGTTCGTACCAAAGTTAAAAAGGAAAGTATTGGAGAATGTAGTGGAGTTTTATGATGCTGTGTAATACAGGGCTCGCAGTTAGCCTGACGTGCGATTGTCCCGCATGCCTGTATAGGATTTCGGCAGATAAATGTGAGAGGTGCACCGTGAGCTTATGGCTCACGGTCACC
>JANYKP010000013.1 GCA_025358195.1 Cyclobacteriaceae bacterium | reverse complement strand
CTTCACAAAAAATTCAATGGCTATGAGAAATGCGATGATTATTTTGTTGCTATTGGCATCCGGAATAACAGCAGCACAGAAAAAAACGACCGCTGCCGTCCCGGCAAAAAAGCCGATCACACACTCCGTGTATGATCAGTGGAAGGAAATTACCTACAAAGCGATCACACCCGACGGAAATTTTGCAGCGTTCACCGTAAATCCACAGGATGGAGATGGCAACGTGATATTTTATAATCTGAAGACTGCAGCGCAAGATTCACAAAGGCGTGCCGATAACATTAACCTCACGTACGACAGCCGGTATGCAGTATTCAAAATCAAACCTCCGCAAAAATTGGTACGAGAACTTCGTCGACAGAAAAAGAAAAAGGAAGACCTGCCGAAAGATTCTCTCGGCATTTACTCATTCATGTCTCGTAAAACAGAAAGAATACCAGACGTGAAATCCTTTAAAATCCCGGAAAAGACGGGCGGATGGATTGCATTTCAACTGGAGGCAAAGAAAGAACCTAAAGTCAAGATGGATGACAAGCCAAAACCCGAAGACAAAAAGGCAAAAAAGAAAAAAGCAAATACAGATGACAATGGATACACACTGGTCATAAGAAAGCTACCGGAAGGAAAAGAGACTTCATTCGCCTTTGTAAAAGAATATTCGTTTGCCAAATATGGACAAGGCTTACTTTTTACTTCGACTGGTAATGACAGTACCATGAAAGCCGGTGTGTATTGGTATGATCTCGGGAATGGCAAACTTCAATCACTCTATGAAGGTAAAAGAAAGTACACATTTAAGGGGCTGGCCATCAGTGAAGACGGCACACAAGCCTCTTTCCTAGTTGACACGGACACCACCAAGGCGCAGATCAGACATTTTCAGCTGTATCATTGGAAAGCAGGAGCCCCTGCGGCCGCACTCCTGGATATAGAACATTCGATGGGCATCCCTCAAAACTGGTCGGTAAGCGAAAACTATACCCCCCTGTTTTCGAAGGATGGCGTAAAATTGTTTTTTGGGTCAGCACCGCCACTGGTTATGCAAGACACAACCCTTTTGCCGGAAGAAATTGTGAATGTGGAAGTGTGGGGAGGAGAAGATGACTACATCTACCCGCAACAAAATAAACAGGTGGACACGGAAAGGAGGCGCACCTACCTTGCGGCAATTGATCTTGCTGAAAAAAAAATTATTCAACTTGGTGACCGCGAAGTGCCAGCCATCGAAATTGGAAATGAAGGCAATGCGGCCGTTGCATTAGGTGAGTCTAACGTGCTGTACCGGAAGATGATCACCTGGGATCCATCTGCCTTCAGTGATTTTTACATTTTTGATTTGAAGAAGCAACTGCGCAAGTCGATCGCCACCAAAGTGAAAGGCAATGCCAGTCTTTCGCCCAAAGCCAATTACGTGTACTGGTTCAGTCTGCCGGACACTGCATGGTATTCATATTCGGTTGCTACCGAAAAAATTACAAAGCTGAATCAAAACATGAGAATGAAATTAGCGGATGAAGAAAATGACTCACCGGATTATCCAAGTTCGTATGGTGCGGCGGGTTGGACCGCCGATGATCAGGTTTTCATTGTCTATGATCGCTATGATCTCTGGGCATTTGATCCACAAAACCAAAAAGCACCGACCAACCTTACGAAGATTGGGCGGCAGGATAAAATCGTTTTTCGATATCTCAAACTGGATCCCGAAGAACGATTCATTGATCCCGGAAAGGAATTCTTACTCTCTGCATTCAATGAAACGACCAAAATGGCCGGATACTACAAACTGTCTTTGAAAGATGGTAAACTCACAAAGTTGATTTTGGATAACAATCGCTATAGCGGAACGGTGAAAGCAAAAGGTGCGGGTCAGGTTCTTTTTACGCGCGAAAACTTCCGTGAATTTCCGGATGTGTGGACGGCCGATTTCAATTTCACTTCCCTGAAAAAATTAAGCGATGCTAATCCGCAAATGAAAAATTATTTCTGGGGGAGTGTAGAGATGGTCCACTGGACCTCCCTTGACAACGTTCCATTGAATGGAATATTGTACAAACCCGAAGGTTTCGATTCGAAAAAGAAGTACCCCATGATTGTGTATTTCTATGAAAAGGAAAGTGATAACCTTCACCAGCATTTCAAGCCTGAACCACTGCGTTCATCGATCAATCGGGCGGTGTACACCAGCAACGGCTACCTGGTATTTGTGCCGGACATTGTTTATAAAATTGGTTTCCCCGGAGAAAGTGCGCACAATTGCATACTGCCGGGGGTCACTTCCCTAATTGAAAAAGGATTTGTGGATGAAAAAAACATCGGCATTCAAGGTCACAGTTGGGGCGGCTATCAAATCGCATATTTGGTAACTCGCTCCAATCTTTTTAGGGCAGCGGAGGCAGGGGCCCCGGTGGCCAACATGATCAGCGCCTATGGCGGGATTCGTTGGGGAACCGGTCTCAGCCGCATGTTTCAGTATGAACATTCCCAGAGCCGTATCGGTGGCACACTTTGGGAGAAGCCGATGCACTTTATTGAGAACTCCCCGATCTTCTTTGCAGACAAAATTCAAACTCCGATGTTATTGCTCGCCAATGATGCCGACGATGCAGTGCCGTGGTACCAGGGCATAGAAATGTACATGGCTTTGCGAAGACTAAATAAGCCGGTATGGATGCTCAACTACAACGGGGAGCCTCACTGGCCTGTCAAACGTGAAAATCGTATCGATTTCCAGACGCGGATGATGGGGTTCTTTAAT
>JANYKP010000569.1 GCA_025358195.1 Cyclobacteriaceae bacterium | reverse complement strand
TTCTTCATTATTTCTCTTTTAGCCGGGTTATCCGCAGTCGGTGTTTTCAACGGCCGCTCTCGAACTTAAAAGCCAGATTGAGCTGGTGTATTCAATCAAACAGCCCGGGACCACGGGACGCTGGTGGCGATATTTTTAAATGCTTATATGCTAATTCGGTGGCCTCTCTTCCTCTGGAGGTGCGTTTCAGGTAGCCTTCCTGGATCAGAAAGGGCTCATACATTTCTTCAATGGTCTCCGCCTCTTCACCTACTGCAGTGGCGATGGTGGTGAGACCCACGGGGCCACCTTTGAATTTTTCTATAATCGTGCTCAGGATGCGATTATCCATATCATCGAGCCCATTTTCATCAACATCAAGTGCCTTCAGTGCCATCTGCGCAATGGGTTTTGTGATAGTGCCATCGCCTTTGATCTGGGCAAAGTCCCGCGTTCGTCTTAATAAATTATTGGCAATGCGCGGGGTGCCCCGGCTTCGCCTGGCAATTTCATAGGCCGCTTCACTGTTGATCGGTGAAGCAAGGATACCCGCAGAGCGTTTTACGATCTTTGTAAGCAGTTCTGAATCGTAGTATTCTAGTCGTGCTGTAATGCCAAACCGAGCCCGCAACGGTGATGTAAGAAGCCCGGCCCGTGTTGTGGCTCCAATCAAGGTAAAGGGACTTAAACTTATTTGCACCGATCGGGCATTCGGTCCGCTGTCGAGCATGATGTCGATCCGAAAATCTTCCATGGCAGAATAGAGATACTCTTCTACAATTGGATTAAGGCGATGGATTTCATCAATGAAAAGAACATCATTTGCTTCGAGATTAGTAAGAAGGCCAGCCAGATCGCCAGGCTTGTCCAGAACGGGCCCCGATGTGATTTTTATATTACTACCGAGTTCGTTGGCAATGATAAACGAGAGTGTAGTTTTACCGAGACCAGGAGGACCATGGAGCAAGACATGATCCAGTGACTCACCACGCTGTCGGGCCGCCTGAACGAAGACCTTGACGTTGTCTACCACTTTCTGCTGACCGGTGAAGTCGCTGAAGCTGAGGGGACGTAAGGCCTTCTCAACTTCTTTCTCAGCCGCGTTCAGACTTTCATTATCCGGCTTTAAATAATCTTCGCGCATGGTGGTGTTCGTCATTCAAAGCTAGTGTTCTTGTTCTGCCATTCAAATTATTTTTTAGGGTCAACTTCATTTTTCGTAGTAATTTGGTCCTCATGAAATCAGGCTTAAAAAATGCCCTGTACACATTGACCTTACTACTTGCTATTGGGGTGGCGTGGATCTACCGATTGCAAAATTCTCTTGAACCTACGAAGCTCGAAGGGAAGACTATGGGCACCAGTTATCACATTACGTATTTTGACAAAAAAAACAGAAATCTTCAAAATGCTGTTGACTCACTGTTGGTGCTGGTTAATAAGTCCATCAATACCTACGACACCAGTTCGGAAATTTCTCGGTTCAATCGCGCGCTGCGTTCAATAAAATTTAAGTTGCCTTACTTCTTTCCGCCATTGAAAAAGTCCCAAGAGGTAGTCGTGGGCTCGCAAGGCGCTTATGACCCCACGGTCATGCCACTAGTAAATGCCTGGGGTTTTGGTCCTAAGAAAGTTGAGCGACCCGACACGGCAGAAGTATTGGCAGCGAGGGCTTTTGTCGGTTTTGAAAAAATTAGTTTCAACCAAGATAGTGTTTGGAAAAATGATCCGCACGTGCAACTTGACTTCAGTGCCATTGGACAAGGCTATGGAGCTGATGTGATTGCGGATTTTTTTAAATCAAAGGCGATTGAGAATTTTTTTGTTGAACTGGGCGGTGAGGGAGTAGCCTGGGGGAAGAACCTGAAGGAAGGTAGAGGGTGGGAAATAGGCATACTCGATCCGGGCTCTGATTACATTGAAAAAAAATTCAAAGCATATGCTGTGCTAAACAACAAGGCCTTCACAACGTCCGGCAATTACTTTAATTACCGCGAGGTAGATGGCATACGATATTCACATACTATTGATCCGCAGACAGGATTTCCGGTGCAGCATGAATTATTAAGTGCGACAGTTTTTGCGGCTGACTGTTCGACGGCCGATGCATGGGCGACGGCTTTTATGTCGATGGGGCACGTCAAAGGGCAGAATGTATTAACAACTCACCCGGAACTTGATGCACTGTTTATTTATTCTTCGGCCGAAGGGATAAAGACCTATATCACGGATGGAATCCGCGCAGCGGTTCGAATTCAGCCATAATTTTCATAAACGACAGAAAAAAGCGGCTACTATTCATTCCCTAACGTGTGTTATGAAAATTCAAAGTCGTATATTTGACAAAACCTATACCCTTTCCATAGGGTACTCTGAAAAGGTCTTCAGCAATAACTTTTAATGCATGAGTAAAGCAATCAAATTCGGAACACAACAGCAGGAATTTTATACCACGCTAAGTCAGCGTGTTAATAATTATTTTAAAACCAAAAATCTGAGTCGAAACGCCAATGGGGAGATGGTCATAAAGACGTTATTCATGTTTACGCTGTTTTTTATTCCATACGGGATCAGCTTAACAGGTATTGTAACAGCTTTTTGGGGATATCTTTTACTGTGCATTGTCATGGGCCTGGGCGTAGCGGGAATTGGTTTGTCTATTATGCACGATGCCAACCATGGCGCCTATTCCGCAAAATCCTGGATCAACGATTTTATGGGCTATACGCTCAATTTTGTTGGGGCCAATGCCTTTAATTGGAAGATACAGCATAATGTGCTTCATCACACCTATACGAATATTTATGAAGTGGATGAGGATATCAGCCCCCGCGGTGCATTGCGTATGTCACCTGATTCTCCGTGGAAACCGGTTCACCGGTTCCAATACATTTACGCCTGGTTCCTGTATGGTTTGATGACGTTCATTTGGATCGTAGGTAAAGATTTTTTTCGCCTTGCCAGGTATCAGCGCGAGGGACTTGTAAAAAAACAAAAGGCCAACATTGGCAAGGAGTGGGCCATTCTTTTGTTTACAAAAATTGCGTATGCCACCTACATCTTTGTAATTCCATTGGTGTTGTTGCCATTTGCCTGGTGGCAAATTTTAGTTGGATTCACTGTGATGCACTATGTGGCGGGCTTTATTTTAGCGATCGTGTTTCAACCAGCGCACGTAGTGGAAGGTACTTCTTATTTGATGCCGGACGCGGACGGAAACCTTGAAAATACATGGGCCATCCACCAGTTATACACAACGACCAACTTCGCGCACCGCAACAAAATTTTATCCTGGTATGTAGGCGGGCTTAACTTCCAGGTGGAACATCACCTCTTCCCCAATGTATGCCACGTTCACTATCGGCACCTTTCCAAGATCGTAAAAGAGACCGCCAAAGAGTTTGGGCTTCCCTACAAAATGAAGGAAACGTTTTGGGATGCGATCGTAGCACATGGACGGTTGCTGAAGGAGCTTGGACGGCGGGAGCAAGTTCACGTTCTTGTCACGGCCTGATTGAGTAATCAGATTACCCTTTTCGGTATCTTTAATATATGATGAGCCTTTTTTGGCGGCTGGGCATCTACCGAATCCTGCTACCGGCTTACGCAATCTGCCTAATTTTAAAAATGTAATTTTTTCCGTCCACCCAAATATTTTTTTCTGAAAGCTTGACGAATTCAAAGTTATGCTCGGAACCAATTCTGAAGATTGCAGGAAGATCACAAACGTCGGAGAGCACCATTACTGTATTGGTATTGCTTGTTATAAACAGGGGAAGGCTTGTGAAGAATCTGATGAAGTATTCATGATGCTCTCCACAGTACCAGGCTAGCTCCTCTTCCCGCATCGGTTGCTTTGCATAATAGGGAGGATTGAGAAGAATCCAATCAAATTTTGTAACAGGAAGGGTTTCAAATAAATCTGATTGAATAATGTCGAGTGGCAGGTTATTTTTTCTTGCGTTGATACCGATATTTTCAATGGCCAATTGACTTATATCCGTGGCCGTTACTTTGGCGCCCATTTTAGCGGCCAAAAGGGAGATGATTCCGGTTCCGGCTCCTATTTCTAACACAGTAGCATCTTTAATGGATTGCTTCTCCAGAAACCGCAAAAGCATTTTTGTACTGAAAAAAAGTCCGGGATGAAAAACCCCGGGCGTGATATCGATGCGTAAACCTTGGTAATGGTATGAGCGTTCCTTGGAAAGGTACCATCGCACCAGGTGAGGAAGAGGCTGTAGGATTTTTCTGAATAGATTAGTCATCACTCGGCATAGAAGCCCTCAATTTCCGGTTGACGATAATTGAGCCAGAATTTTTGGAGCACCTTTAATTCATAAGGAAAATAAAAAAAGTTTGTGCGATAGCGGATGTGGGACAGCCACCGCATAACCCTTTTTTGTATGGGTGTAACCTTAAAATCAGAAACGGTTGGGTACCGGGCGTTTAGCACTGTTTCGAAGCCAAGGATTTTGTCAATCATCTCGGCAGTGAGCCATGGAGTAAGCGGATTTTTTCGTAAGTCGAAATTTTGCCAGGCCGGGTCTAGCCATTCATCCAGTTTTTCAGGAAATCTGAATCCGGTTTTTTTCACAGTTTCGTACATAAC
>JANYKP010000545.1 GCA_025358195.1 Cyclobacteriaceae bacterium | reverse complement strand
GTTTCCTCCCAGGTGGGCTGCAGCCTGGCGTGTAAATTCTGCGCGACCGCCCGTCTCAAACGCCAGCGCAATCTGAGTCCTGATGAAATTTATGATCAGGTGGCTGCTATAAAAGAGCAGGCTGATCTGTTTTTTGGCCGCCCGCTGACAAACATTGTCTTCATGGGCATGGGTGAGCCCCTCTTGAACTATGCCAACGTAACGGCGGCCATCGAAAAAATTACCAATCAAAAAGGCTTGGGCATGGCTGCTAAACGAATCACCGTCTCCACGGTAGGGATTGCCAAGATGATAAAAAAAATGGCCGATGACGAAGTGAAATTCAACCTGGCCGTATCACTGCATTCAGCGCTTGATCAAACACGCTCCTCCATCATGCCCATCAACGATTCCAATTCGTTGACGGAACTGGCAGACGCGCTCCGGTATTGGTATCAGAAAACGAAAAAGAAGGTAACGTATGAATATGTGGTGTGGAAAGATATCAATGATTCCGAAGAAGCTGCCAACGCGTTGCTGAAGTTTTGTAAGGTAATCCCCTCCAAAGTAAACCTGATTGAATATAATCCCATCGATGATGGCGAATTCAAACAAGCCTCCGATGAAGTGTTGAACATGTACATGGACCTGCTCGAACGAAATGGGATCACCACCCGCATTCGCAAAAGCAGGGGGAAAGATATTGATGCCGCCTGCGGACAGTTGGCAAACAAGACATAATATCTTTTCCATTCTTGGATAAAAAGCAACCTTCCTTATGAATGAACCATCTTATCCTTGAATGAACACGGGCAAGATTTACATATTAACGGTTGTACTTCTTGCTGCTTCGCTGATCGGGAATTCTCAAAAACTAATCAAGGGTATTGTCGTAGATTCTCTTTCCCTTGAAAATCTTCCAGGCGTACATATAAAGGTGAAACATTCGCATCACGCCGCTGTCAGTGATGCCAGCGGGATCTTTGTGATCCTGGCGAACCCACGGGACACGCTTACCTTCTCGTTCGTTGGATATGGAAAATCCACTCAACTGATCAACGAGGAAGATGAAATCATGTTTGTCCGGATGCGCGATGAAAGCATATTTCTGAAAGAGATCACCATCCACGACAGTCCTTTGTTCGGCGACAAGAAATACATTGAGTCACCTACCTTATCCACAACCAGGCCCTTGCGGGCCTCCTCCTCGGGAGTAAATTTTGCCTATTTCACTAAAATGGAAAAGGAAAAAAGAAAGTTGGTGGCCATGATCAATGAATTGGAACGGGCACGGGCCTATATCGAGATCGTGAATGACCCTGACGTGCGTGAAAAGATCATGAACAACTACTCCATCAGTGAATCCAGGTATTACGAATTGTTGGCCCACTTCAATCAAACGCGGCAGGACGTCATGTATTCAGCGAATTCCGCTCTTATTATTAACTCCTTGTTTTCATACTTTGAAAATGCTTCCTACAAGAAATGATAATTTGAAATGCGTCTGAAAGAATCCCGATCACATCCGTAGTCTTCTTTTTTTGTAATTTCCCAACAAATCAAGCATGGAAGAGCAGCATTTTCAATCCTCCGAAAAAGTCCGCGACTTCGTTATTGGGATGAGTGATGGACTCACCGTGCCCTTTGCCTTGGCAGCCGGCTTAAGTGGAGCGATTGACAGCACCTTCATCGTCATTACGGCAGGACTCGCCGAGATCGCCGCTGGCTCCATTGCCATGGGCCTGGGTGGCTACCTCGCTGGACGCACCCAGATTGAGCACTACGATGCCGAAGAGAACCGCGAATATCAAGAGATTGAAAACCTTCATGAAGTAGAAATTAAGGAAACAAAAGAAATCTTTGCGCAATATGGGTTGAATGATGACCTGCAAGAAAAGATCGCGCGCGAAATGGCCAAGAACCCCAAGAAGTGGGTGGACTTCATGATGCGGTTCGAACTGGGCCTGGAGCGACCAGATAAAAACCGGGCCCTTCAGAGTGCGTTCGTAATCGGTGTGAGTTATATCGTCGGCGGACTGATACCGTTGAGTGCCTATTTCTTTTCGGACACTACTCAACAAGGATTGATGTACTCCTGCGGCATCACCCTGGTTTGCTTAATAGTCTTTGGGTTAGTCAAAAGTAAGCTGACCGGTCAACCTCTTTTTAAAGGCACGTTGCGCGTGGCACTGGTAGGAGCTATGGCTGCAGCGGCTGCTTATCTGCTGGCGAAGCTTATCACTTAAATTCAGTAATCGGTATTCGGTAATCAGTTTTTTCAGTTGAATCATCCAACCCGTTTACCAACTCATTTCTTACTCGCCTTAAATAATTTCTCCTTCTCCTCCTTCGAGAGACTCTCATATCCCCCATCGGAAATTTTATCGAGAATATCATCGATCTCCTGCTGTGAAATTCCGGAGAGGTTGACGTTCATCTTTCCGTTGGCGGTTTCATTTTTACGGTAAGACACTTTCACCCTGGGCCGGGAACTAAACAAACCTTTGAACCAATCCAAGACCGATGTGATCCATCCACCCCAGTTCACACCTGCCTGAAGTTGTTTGATATAAACGAAACCCATAAGTGCGCCTCCCAGGTGAGCGATATTTCCTCCCGCGTTGCTCTGAACAGTGCCGAGAAAAGATAAAACGATATAAAAGGCTGCGATATATTTGATCTTTATAGGTCCGAAGAAGAGCAGAAAAAATGTGTAGTTGGGCATCAAAGTAGCAGCTCCTACCATAATCGCGAAAATTGCGCCGGATGCACCCACCATCCCGGAAAAATCCGATTGGTTCTTGAAGAAAGGAATCGTGTTGAACACTAAAAGATAGCAGACACCTGCCGCAAGGGCACCTAACACATACAAAGCAAT
>JANYKP010000544.1 GCA_025358195.1 Cyclobacteriaceae bacterium | reverse complement strand
GGAGCTGTCTTCAAAATTGACGCGATTACATTTGCCAGGCAATGTCCGAAGGCAGAAGATCCGGATTTGCTGATCGATTTTTTTGTTGAGTTACTCCTTGCATTGCCCTTGTCAACGGCGAAGAAATCAAGTCTGAAAAGTATTTTGCTCTCGAATCAAACATCCAATTCCTATTGGACCATCGCGTGGAACAATTATAATTCAGATCCGAGTACAGCAAATGAAAATATTCTGCGGATTCGCCTCAATTCCGTATTGCTTGAGATCACGCGCTTGGCAGAACATCAACTCGCCTGATAAATGAAAAGAGAAGAATTCTTGAAAATAGGCGGTGGCGCAACCTTAGCTACAATGTTGGGTGGTTGGCCCGTCAGCGCTTATGCCGCAAATCCTTTATTGGACATTATTGCCAGAAGCGCTCAATCATCAGGCCGGGTGTTGGTTTTAATTCAACTCAATGGTGGAAATGATGGGTTGAATACAATCATACCGCTTGATCAATATGCGGTGCTTTCAGCAAAGCGTTCCAACATACTGGTTCCTCAAAAGGACGTTCTCGCCCTGAGCAATACGGGCAATGTCACGGGGCTTCACCCTGCGATGTCAAAGATTCGCAGCATGTATGATGCAGGCCTTGTTAATATTATTCAAGGAGTTAGTTATCCGAATCCGGACCTGTCTCATTTTCGCGCTACAGACATTTGGCTGACGGGCTCCGCCTCCAACCAATACCTTGACACAGGATGGTTAGGAAGGTATTTGAGCGAGACGTATTCCGGATTTCCCACCGGCTACCCAAACACAACGATGCCGGATCCTTTGGCGATTCAGATTGGTACAGGAGTTTCAACGGTGTGCCAGGGTCCGAAAGGAAGTATGGGGATGGCCATCTCAGACATCAATAACTTTTACAACATTATCAACAGCACGGTAGATCCGGCACCGAACACGCCTGCAGGGCACGAGTTGACGTTTATCCGGTATGTGGCACAACAAACACAGGCATATACAGGGGTCATTCGCACAGCAGCACAAAGTGCCACCAATCTTTCTTCGCTTTATCCGGATGCAAATACGTTGTCAAGTCAGCTGAAAATTGTAGCGCGACTCATCGCGGGTGGCTTGCAAACGCCCCTGTATGTGGTGAGCATGGGCGGATTTGATACGCATGCAGGACAAACGGATTCCGCCAATCATTCCATTGGAACGCATGCCACCTTGCTTCAACGACTTTCAGAAGCTGTCAATGCATTTTTTGATGATTGTAAATTGTTAAAGATTCATCAACGGGTGGCGGCTATGACCTTTTCTGAATTTGGAAGAAGAATCGTGTCCAACGGAAGCGGAGGAACTGACCATGGAACCGCCGCACCTGTCATGGCTTTTGGAATCTCCGTGAATTCGGGTATCATCGGCAAGAACCCCGTTATTCCTTCCAACGCTACCGCCGTTGACAATTTGTCATTGCAGTACGACTATCGTTCGGTGTATGCATCCGTGCTTTCAGATTGGTTTGAGCTGGATCCCTCACTGATGGTCAAGGTGTTGCTGCAAAGTGTAGCAACCATGCCGCCGGTTTTTCTAAAATCAAATGTTACCAGCCTTGCCGAAGACAGACATGACGAAGCCTTAGGCCAAAATTATCCCAACCCGGTCCATAGCACCTCCACCATAGAGTTTCATTCCGATGGAACGGACGTAGCCATTTTGCTGCTCGATTCCCAGGGAAGGTTAGTGGACACGCTGGCAAAAGGAATTTATGCTGAAGGTAAACATGAATTGGTGTTCAACAGGACGGGTATTTCTTCCGGTCTTTATTTTTATCGCCTGGTAAATGGAAACTCGAAATCAACACGAAAAATGTTGATCGTGGACTAAATAAATCCTTTCACTTTTTTTAAGGATTTGATATTCGTGATGATTGTGAATTCGATATCTCCTATTTCTAAATACCCATTTAATTACTGATGAAACACATCTTTATTCTTTTCTCATTTCTCATCGGCTTTCAACCCCTGTTGTCGCAGCAG
>JANYKP010000519.1 GCA_025358195.1 Cyclobacteriaceae bacterium | reverse complement strand
TGTGTAATGGCTTCGTTAATTTTTTGATTCCACGTGATAAACAAAACAAGTTTCAGTTTGGATCATTACAATCTGACAAAGTCAAAGAATTATTAAAACAATATCATTATTCTACCGATGATATTTCAACGGTGATCCTTATCGAGAACCATCAACTTTACTCACAATCGACGGCCGTTTTAAAAATTGCCAGAAAAATGAGTGGGGGCTGGTCGCTGTTATATACTTTTATGATCATCCCCAAACCTGTTCGCGACTTCATCTACGATCTTATCGCCAGAAATCGTTACACCTTATTCGGCAAAAAAGATTCCTGCATGATGCCTACTCCTGAATCGAAGGCAAAGTTTATAGGGTAGCCTTCTTAAATTATTTTCATTTATTTTGCGCCCATCTTTCTTTACTGTGTCATGACATTCGATCGTAAAAAATACCCGGATACGCTCCTGCGCCAGCTCTTTGAAGCGCTCCTATGGCCTCGGTTGATAGAAGAAAAAATGCTCATCCTTCTTCGGCAGAATAAGATCAGCAAATGGTTCAGCGGTATTGGGCAAGAAGCAATTTCGGTGGGCGTCACACAGGCACTGGAAGAAGACGAGTATATCTTACCGATGCATCGAAACCTTGGTGTTTTTACCGGCCGCAAACTACCATTTCCCAGCCTCTTTGCGCAATGGCAGGGTACGATGAGCGGCTTCACCAAAGGGCGCGACCGTTCTTTTCACTTCGGAACGAACGAACATCACATCGTTGGAATGATCTCTCACTTGGGTCCGCAAAACGGAGTGGCTGATGGTATTGCACTGGCTTCCAAACTAAAGAAGGAAAAGAAAATAACGGTTGTTTTTAACGGAGATGGTGGCACTAGCGAAGGAGATTTTCACGAAGCCATTAATGTCGCAGCAGTCTGGGACCTTCCAGTCATTTTTTTAATTGAAAACAATGGCTACGGACTCTCCACGCCGAGCAATGAGCAATTCCGTTGTAAGAATTTTACGGACAAAGCGATCGGATACGGAATCGAAGGTATCCAAATAGATGGCAATAATGTTCTGGAGGTCTATGACACGGTAATCTCTCTTGCAGAGCGTATGCGCAAAGATCCACGACCGGTTTTATTGGAGTGCATCACCTTTCGCATACGTGGCCACGAAGAGGCATCCGGCACCAAGTACGTTCCAAAAAAATTGATGGAGGAGTGGGCAAAGAGGGATCCGGTCGTAAACTTTGAAGACTACTTGTTGAATGAAAAGACTATTGACAAAAAATTTTCGGATGACCTCAGAAAAAAAATAAAAAAAGAAATTGAAGCAGGACTGGAAGAAGCGTTTAAAGAAACCCATCCGCAAGCAAACACCGAACAGGAGCTAAAGGATGTCTATGCACCATTTTCACCCGCCATCGTCAAGCCGAAAGAAGATGTAAAATCTGAAAGGCGTTTTATCGATGCCATCCACGATGGGCTTTATCAAAGCATGGAGCGTCATGACAATCTTGTCTTGATGGGGCAGGACATTGCTGAGTACGGCGGCGTATTTAAAATCACAGAAGGATTTGTAGAAAAATTTGGCAAGGAGCGTGTGCGCAATACCCCAATCTGTGAATCAGCAATTGTCGGTGCAGGCCTTGGCTTGTCAATAAAAGGCATGAAGGCCATGGTGGAGATGCAATTTGCCGACTTTGTAACAGAAGGGTTTAATCAGATTGTGAACAACCTCGCCAAGTCCTACTGGCGCTGGGGGCAACCCTCGGATGTTGTTGTTCGCATGCCCACCGGAGCCGGAACTGCCGCCGGACCATTTCATTCGCAAAGCAACGAGGCCTGGTTTTTTCACACACCGGGATTAAAAATTGTTTACCCCTCCAATCCATACGACGCCAAAGGACTTCTTTGTTCCGCCTTCGAGGATCCGAACCCTTATTTATATTTTGAGCACAAACTTCTTTACCGCTCCATAAAAGATTTCATTCCAGACGAATATTATACCGTTGAAGTTGGTAAAGCCAGGTTGGTGAGTAACGGTTCGGATCTTTCCATCATCACTTACGGGATGGGGGTTCATTGGGCAACTGAAGCGGTTCGGTCAATACCAACCCTTCAGGCAGACATCCTGGATCTGCGCACATTGTTACCCTGGGATAAAGAAGCGGTCGAGCAAACTGTCAAGAAGACAAGCCGTGTTTTGGTTTTACACGAGGACACCCTGACGGGAGGAATTGGTGCGGAGATTTCTGCCTGGATCAATGAGCATCTGTTTCATCATCTTGATGCCCCTGTAATCCGTGTCGCCAGCCTGGATACGGCCATTCCATTTGCATCAACATTGGAGAAAAATTTTTTGCCGCAAGGCCGATTGA
>JANYKP010000476.1 GCA_025358195.1 Cyclobacteriaceae bacterium | reverse complement strand
CACGGCCGTGGATCGCAGATACTTAATGTAAAAGGCTGACAAGAAAATTCCCAGTATCGTACCATAAAATAGTGATCCAACAATATTCACAAACTGAATAAGGTTTTCAGCCTGATTGGCGAGTGAAGCAAAAAAAATGGCGAATATAGCCCATCCCGCAGTCATCCATTTCGAGGCGCTAACATAATGATGATCTTCCTGATTGGGTTTCACCGATCGTTTATAAATATCGATGACCGTAGTGGATGCGAGCGCATTCAACTCAGAGGCCATGGATGACATGGCAGCAGAAAAGACTACCGCCAACAGGAGCCCGATCAATCCATGCGGTAGATAGGTCATCACGAAATTGATAAATACATAATCCTTGTCCTGTGTATTGGCCCCGGGGACATTTTTTTTGATAACATCCTTGGTTTTCAAGCGTAGATCAGTCTCCAATTTTTGGATTTCTGATAACTGTTCTTTTGAGGAGGATACCAGGGGCTGATTACCGGATTGAATAGCATTAACAAGTTGGCTAGCGGCTTCTTTCCGTTGAATAAATACTGTTTCATACGATTCCTCCAGATTCCGGATTTCACTGGACGCTTTGGTCTCCATTGCTTTGTCACGCAACGAGACGTTGTGTATAAGTGGCGCCTGGTGGAATTGATAGAAAACAAATATTAATATTCCGATATAGAGGATAATGAACTGCATCGGTATTTTCAGCAGGCCGTTAAAGATCAACCCCAGTCGGCTTTCTGTGATGGAACTCCCAGATAAGTAACGGCCTACCTGTGATTGGTCTGCCCCGAAGTATGACAAGAACAAGAACAAGCCACCTATCAAACCAGACCAAATATTATAACGGTCCGAAAGGTTGAATGATACGTTGATCATATTAAGTTTACCCATCTCGCCGGCCAGCTGAAATGTATCGCCGAAGGAAATTCCCTCAGGAAGGTTTGAAAAGGCTATCCACCCTGCGACCATCATACCCGACATAATAAAGGCCAACTGATATTTTTGCGTGATGCTCACCGCTTTTGTTCCTCCAGAAACCGTGTACAACATGACCAGCGCCCCAATCATGAATGTGGTGAGATTGATATTCCATCCAAGGATCGTGGAAAGAATAAGCGCAGGAGCGTAAAGTGTGATGCCCACGGACAGCCCTCGTAGCATTAAAAAGAAAAACGCAGCGAGGGTCCTGGTTTTGAGATCAAAACGTGTTTCCAGGTACTCATACGCAGTAAACACTTTAAGTTTATGATACAACGGCACCGCGGTAACGGAAATTATGATCATGGCCAGCGGCAGTCCAAAATAGAATTGAATGAATCGCATGCCGTCTTCGTATGCCTGACCGGTAGTTGAAAGGAATGTAATCGCACTCGCTTGAGTGGCCATAATTGAAATACAAACAGTCCACCAGGGAAGGCTCTTATTACCCAGCAAATAACTTTGCATATTCTTCGAGCCGCGTGTCTTCCAGGCACCGTAGCCAACGATCAACAGCAACGTGCCAAAAAGAGCCACCCAGTCAACTAAATTCATGCAAAAGAAAATGTAATGAGTGAGTAAATTACCAGCTGTACGATCATCGCAATCAACACAAGCCAATACCAGCTACTCCATCGATGGAATACGGGTGGTTTATCATTCGTGGACGATTCCATTATTTTGATGTCTTTTTGATTTTCTGAGCAGGCAGTTTCGGCGTTTTACCAAGTGAAGTAAGATTGGCAAATAATTTATAGGCACCCGGTACTCCCTCGGGTAACTCACGGAAAAATGAAAGGCCGGTGTAGACATAATGACCATTGCCATATTTGGCTACCAGGAGACTTCCATCCTTGGGGGCTGTTTCTCCGGTATCATTCATCGAAAGCAACGCTTCAAAATTAGGGTCCCACTTATCAGGAAAATAAAGGCCTCGCTCCTGTACCCAGCCTTTGAAATCATCGGCCGTTATTTTGTTGGGATAATTCAGCGCTGCATGATCAGGTTTCAGAATCCTTACTTCACTGTTTTCCTCCGTCACACGTTCTCGCGACAAATTCAATGGAAAGGGTGAAAACTTCTCAACCTTGGTGGCAAAATTTGTG
>JANYKP010000456.1 GCA_025358195.1 Cyclobacteriaceae bacterium | reverse complement strand
CATGTATGACTTCTTTCCTGAATTGATCTTTATCTATGATCTCGGCCAAAAGCGATTGTGTTACATCAACAAAAGGGTTACCGGGTCTCTCGGCTTTTCCTATGACGACCTGAAGGAATGGGATCATGATCTGACAAAACTTATTTATAAAGAGGATATTGAATTCGTCCAGAAGGAATTGGAGCAATATCATGAACTAACAGAAAACGACACTTACAGTTATCAATGTCGCCTCAATCGTAAAGAAGGTGACTATCATCATTTTCAGGTAACCGGCAAGATCCTGGAACGCAACGAGAAAGGTAAGGCGGCGTCTATCCTGTTTATTGCACAAGACATCAACAAGTATGTCCAGCCGGCCACTGATTCAAAGGTCCCTGCAGAAACTTTGGATGAAGCAGAAAATCTGTTACAGTTTGCTACCTGGAAGTGGGATGCCACATCGGATAAGGTAAAATGGAGTAAGGGTGTGTGTGCTCTATTAAACTATAGCCCCAAGGATTATGAAAAAATGATGTCCAACGAGTTTTTTATGAGTCATGTTCTGCCCGATGATAAAAAGCGAATTGATCTTTTGTATGATAAAGCGGTAGAGAACAAACAACGATTCCTTACTTTTGAATATTCAATTGAAACCCACAACAAAGAGATTAAGAAACTCAGGGCCAATATAAAATTCCGTTATGCGGACGGCAAATTAATCGGAGCTTTTGGTATTAACAGAGACATCACTGAAAAGTCGAAGTTGCTGAACAAACTGCTGAGCTACCGGGAAATGGTGATGGAAAAGGAACGCTTCCTCGGGCAGGGAACATGGGAAATGGATTTATTGATGCGCACTGCATTGTGGTCAGACGGTATGTATATCTTGTTTGGTTATGATCCGGAAAAGGACAAGGGCGACTTGATCATAAATGAAGACCTTTATCAAAAACACCTGTCAGCGGAGGATTTTGAGAGAGGCAAAGCACAAAGGAAAGCGGCCCTGGAGAATGAAAGCTCATATGTTTGGGATTATCAGATAACGACCGATCAAGGGGAAACGAAACAACTGGAAACATTTGGTAAAATTATCCGGGATACGCGAGGGCGTGCCGTTAAAGTTATTGGCACCACACGGGACGTTACACAGATGATCAACTATGAACGGGAGTTGGAACGAAAAATTGCCGAGCTCAAACAATCAAACAAGGATTTGGAAGATTTTGCCTATGTGGCTTCGCACGATATGCACGAGCCCTTGCGAAAAGTACACTCCTTTGCCGACCGGATCAAAACCAAATACGGCAGTTCACTGGATGAGGAAGCAGCCGGTTATTTGGATCGCATCCTGGCGGCTACCCAAAACGCGCGATTGATGATTGATGGCTTGTTGGCGTTTTCACGCCTTTCTACCAAAGGTCATTGGTTCGAAAAAGTAAATTTGAATGTTTTGTTGGCGGAGGTGATGAATGATCTGGAATTAACGATCGAGGAAACCCACGCACAAATGGACGTAAGCCCGCTTCCGGAAATTGATGCCATCCGTATTCAATTTAAACAGCTGATGACGAATGTCATATCCAATGCTTTAAAGTTCAGAAAAAATGATGTGGCACCCGTGATTGCAATAAAATCCAAAAAACTTACTCAGCAGGAAATTGATCAATTAAATTTAGACTTGAACTCAACGTATTATAAAATCACCATTAAAGACAACGGTATTGGATTTGAAGAGGAATACGCTGAAACAATTTTTCAAATGTTTCAGCGATTGAACAGCAAAACTGAGTATCCCGGATCGGGCATCGGACTGGCGCTCTGCAAAAAGATAACAGAGAATCATCAAGGCATCATCCGCGCAGCCAGCAACCCGGGCGAAGGAACGGTTATCTCGGTGATTGTACCTTCCAACCTTTCAAAACATGCCTGAAAATATTTCTAACCATCCCATCCGTGTGCTGATTGTAGATGACGAAGAGGATGATTTTATCCTGACCAGCGCACATATCCGGGATATCACTTCCAGGAATTTTAATATTGAATGGTGCTCAACATACAAAAATGCGATTGAGCGAATCAAAAAATCGGAGCACGATATCTATTTCATTGATTACCGGCTTGGCGCCAAAACCGGGCTTGATCTTCTTCGGGAATCGGCCTTGATGCATTGTGAAGAGCCCATTATACTGCTGACGGGACAAGGGAATCAGGCCATTGACCTGGAAGCCACCCGCCTGGGAGCCGTGGACTATCTCATCAAATCGGAATTGAATCCGGAGAAACTTGAACGGTGCATCCGCTATTCGCTGGAGCGTGCTTCCATCTTAAGGGCATCCAGGGCCAGTGAGCGAAAATATAGAAACATCTTTGAAAAAACACGTGATGTTATTTTCCTGGCCGACAGTGATCTGAATATCAAAAACATCAATGAAGCGGCGATTGAATTATTTGGCAACGACACGTCTGATTTGCAAAATCGGAGTTTGTATGACCTCATGACGGACGCGGAAGAAAAAGAATCCCTGAAGCAAACGCTGCATGAGAAAGGGCGAGTGGATGATTTCCAGGTGGAACTGATGACCCACAATAAGACGAAAAAGTTGGCGCTGGTTTCTGCTTCGCTTGAAATGGATCAGGGCCAGGCGTACGTACAAGGGATTCTGCATGATATTACCCTATTAAAGAGAGCAGAGGAAATTACCTTGCAGGCCGAAAAGTTGGAAGCCAAAGGACGCGTTATTCGAACCCTGGCCCATGAAATAAGAAACCCGCTGAATAACATCAGTGTTTCCATTGATCAACTAAAATCAATCGTGACACCTGATGATATTGAGCTGCTTAATATTGTGTACCGCGGGGTCAGGAGGATCGATGACCTGATCAACCAGTTGATGGACTCCTCCCGTTATTACAAAATGAAGTTCACGGTCCTGTCACTGCAGACGGTCATTGAAAGGGCTGTGGAAGAGGCAATGGACCGGATCGCCTTGAAGAAAATCAAGCTGGACGTGTCATATCCACGCTCACCTGCCATGGCGCTGATTGACCTCGAGAAGATCAAGATAGCCTTTCTGAATATACTCTTAAATGCCATCGAAGCCATGGAGGAAGGTAAGGGTATTTTAAAGATTGTCATTGAACCAAAATCCGATTTTCACGAGGTGACAATTGCTGATAACGGTTGTGGCATGAGTGAAGCGGTAACCAGCCGCTTATTTGAACCGTATTTTACTGACAAACCCAATGGTGTTGGCCTTGGTCTTGCCTCCGCGTTAGCGATTATACAATCACACAAAAGTACGATACGCGTTGAGTCCAAATTGAAGGAGGGTACTACGTTTACAATCGCTTTTCCATCACTCTAGGAATAACAAGTAACCTTTTTTTTTGAAAAAGGGATTACCGTTTATTTTGGAATAGTTAAGGGTTCTTCAACATCCTTTCCACTGACTGAGCTTGTGACCTATCCCAGGGTCAGCTTGTCTTGCCTTTTCCTTTTTGAGGAAGGA
>JANYKP010000411.1 GCA_025358195.1 Cyclobacteriaceae bacterium | reverse complement strand
CGCAATCCGGCCAGGCCCCAAGCCTTGGAAAATGTTTGTAAGATCACCAGATTCTGAAATTCATCCAGGCGGGTAGTCCAGCTTTCTGATGCTGCAAAATCGATGTACGCCTCATCGATGATGACCAAACCAGAAAAGCTTTTTAAAATGACTTCAATTTCTTTAGCGTCCAGCAAATTACCAGAAGGATTATTCGGACTGCAAAGAAAAATGAGTTTCGTATAGGGAGTTATGGATTTCAGTACGACCGTAGAATCCAGATCAAATGAATTGGTAAGGCTCATTGAAATTACCTTCACATCATGGACGCCAGCACTTATTGCGTACATTCCATACGTAGGCTGTGGTATCACGACCCTATCTCGTCCCGGTTCACAAAAAACCCGGAATAAAAGATCAATCGCTTCATCACTTCCATTTCCCAGAAATAGCTGATCGGGCTGTATTTTTTTTAATTGAGCGATTGCTTCTTTCAATAGGTGCTGGTGAGGATCGGGGTAACGATTATAACCAGTGGGAAACGGATTTTCATTCGCATCAAGAAATACCGAAGCAGTGCCTTCGAAGTCATCCCGGGCTGAGGAGTAGGGCTTTAATTTTTTCACGTTTTCACGCACCAACGATAGAATGTCAATGTATGTCATTTCGATTTCTTTAGCCGTATCGATACCGCCCGCCTGTGTCCTTCGAGTTGTTCGGCTTCCGCCATGATTTCGACAGAAGGTCCAAGATTTTGCAATCCCACCATCGTCAATTTTTGGTATGTGATCGTTTTAGTAAAGCTTTCCAGTGAAACACCGCTATAGGCCTTGGCATACCCATTGGTAGGCAATGTGTGATTCGTGCCAGAGGCATAATCGCCAATGGCCTCGGGTGACCATGGGCCTAAGAAAACAGAACCAGCATTGAAAATCTTCTCCGCCATTGAATCACAATCCTGTGTGTTGATGATCAGGTGCTCGGGGGCATAGTCATTTGCAAAACGAAGCGCTGATTCTTTCTTATCAAAATAAATAGCGAGGCTATTTTGCAACGCCTGACTGGCAATTTCCTTTCGCGGCAATGAAGCAATCTGACGGTCAATCTCTTTCAGAACTTCGCCAACCTTGGGCTCACTAATCGACACGAGCACAACCTGGCTATCGGGGCCATGTTCAGCCTGGGAGAGAAGATCGGCGGCAACGAAAGTTGGGTCAGCAGTTTCATCAACGATTATCAGTACTTCAGAAGGCCCCGCTGGCATGTCAATGGCAACTCCTTCCTGACTGATCATTTGTTTTGCCTTTGTGACGTATTGATTGCCGGGACCAAACACTTTGTGTACCGACGGAATGGTTTCGGTTCCATACGCCATAGCGGCAATAGCTTGTGCACCACCCACTTTAAAAAGTGTGTTAATGCCTGAAAGTGATGCCGCAAACAGTATCGCGGAATTGATTGACCCATCCCTGTTGGGTGGCGTGCATAGAATGACATCTTTACAGCCTGCTAAATCAGCGGGTATACCCAACATAAGTACCGTGGAAAACAAAGGTGCGGTTCCTCCCGGAATATAAATGCCAACCCGCTGAATCGGCACCGATTTTCGCCAGCACTTAACTCCCGGCATTGTTTCGACCTCAACCATTTCTCTTTTTTGAAGTTCATGGAACTTGCGAATGTTGGAGGCCGCAACCTGGATGGCATTTTTCAGTGATTGGTTCAAATCCGAAATCGCAACCCGTATTTCTGCTTCAGAAACCTTCAGTGTCTTCAGATTTGCACCATCATATTGCAGTGTCAGTTCACGCAGTGCGTGATCTCCGGAGAGCTTTACGCGGTTAAGGGTGTTTCGCACAGCGCTTTCGAGGAATTCAGATTCTAATTGTGGACGCCTGATCAGTTCACCCCAGGTTTGTGCTGGTGGATTTGAAAGAGTTTTCATACTACGCAATCATCTTTTCAATCGGGATCACCAGAATTCCTTCTGCACCCAATGATTTCAAGAGCCCAATCTTCTCCCAAAAATCATTTTCGTTCACTACGGAATGAAGGGATGACCAACCTGATCGTGTCAAAGGCATAATCGTAGGACTCTTCATGCCTGGAATGATGGACGTTATTTTCGATATGGCTTCGTTGGGGCAGTTTAGTAAGATGTACTTGTTATTCTTTGCTGAGTTGACGGCTTCAATGCGGAAAAGAAGCTGGTCCAGAATTTTCTGTTTTTCAGAACCGAGATCTTGACTGGCAATCAATACAGCCTCTGACTGCATAACGACCTCCACTTCCCGCAGGCCGTTGCTCAGTAAGGTGCTGCCTGTACTCACGATATCACAAATAGCATCCGCCAGACCAATGCCAGGAGCAATTTCGACCGACCCGCTGATTTCATGTATCCCTGCTTTGACTCCATTGGCATCTAGAAATTGTCTGACGATGTTTGGATAAGAAGTGGCGATATTTTTTCCTGATAGCCAGGAGACATTCCGGTAGTCCTCTGACCTGGGTACAGCAATGGATACCCGACACTTGGCAAAATCCAAGCGTTTGATGAGGACATTTTTGCGTTGTTTTTCGATGAACACATTCTCACCGACAATGCCTACGTCTGCTACCTTGTCTTCGATATACTGTGGGATATCATCGTCACGAAGGAACAATACCTCAACCGGAAAATTCCTGGCCTGGGTTTTCAATTGATCTTTTCCATTACTAAACGAAAGGCCACTTTCCTTCAAAAGTTCCAACGAACCCTCCTGAAGACGTCCTGATTTTTGAATCGCAATTCTTAATAACTCTTTCATAACTTTTATCTGATCTTAACTCTATCCCCCCGCTTCATCTCGGAGAGGGGGCACGGCTTGCCGGAGCTTTAGCGCAGGCAGGGTGAGGCGAAAAAAAAAGGACTTGCCTTCTGGCAAGTCCTTCATATGCTTTGTATTGTTTCAAAACATATACCTGCCTTTCAACATGCTAATGCATGATGATGATGCGGGTGGATGTTTTGCGTTTGCTTCATTTTCATTTCGTGTGCAAAGAAAAGACGGATTATAGTATAAACAAAATCTTTATTCAATAAACAGAAATAATGACGAGAGCCGTGGCAAAAATAGGGTTAAAGCTCAATTCTCTGTCAACCAGTTTTGCTGAATGATTCTTTGCCAGCTGTTCGAAATTATGTTTTGAAACTTGAAAGTGAGTGAAAGGCCTGCCGTCCTACCACTTGGCTCGAGAATCAATCGATTATATCGGTCAATCCCCTTTCTTAGTTGAGCTTTTGCGCCAATCTCAACCAGGATGACTCCTGCAAATGAACTTCCATAGATTATCAAGAATGTGTGGTAGTCCGGACGACCGTTTGAAGGTAGCGAGAAAAGGTAAAACAAGGGAACAACGAAAAAAATGCCTTCAAGGACCCTGAGGGATTTGAATTTCTTGTAACGAATATTTACTTCCTCGTCCCCAAGACTTTGAAGAGGGATTTGAAGGCCATATGCTCCTCCATCAACCCGCCTGAAATCATAAAAGTACCGGCTACCTTGGCGGTGGATAGGTTTTAGCTCTGCGGATTTAGTATGCTGGGCTTTTGTTTCCAAAATAAACAAGATCAAAAAGAGGGAGAGAATTATTTTAATCATAATGGATTACGGAGATTTGAGTTCAGTGAAAATTAAACAATCGGGTTCTTAATTGTATTATGAAGATAAATCTATTTTTTGTTTTACTGGTTGTCCTGAGCTGCACCGGCCGTAAGGAAATGCGATTGCAGAAATTCCTATTAAAAGGCAATCTTTCAATGAATGAGGGTAACACCGACCAGGCAGCAACGTATTTTAATGAAGCCCTCAAAATTGACCCATGCTTCGCAGACGCGCTCAACAACCTGGGGACGCTCCGCTTTCAACAAAAACATTGGGATGAAGCCCTCAACTTTTATAGTCAGGCCATCCGTTGTCATCCGGATTTCCTGAACGCTTACTTTAACCGGGCAAATACATATTACGAACTGAATGAATTCTTCAACGCTCAACAAGACATTCAAAAAATACTTGCTGCAAAGCCTGACACCGCTGTGGCATATTTTACCCAAGGACTCATTGCAACCAAAATGCGTGACTTTCGCACCTCACTCGCTGCATTTGATAAGGCAGTATTGCTTGATTCAACCAACGTGGACTATCGCGTGAATCGCGGCACGATAAACTATTATCTTCACAAATTTGAAGAAGCTGAAAAGGACATGGCCATTGCTGCACATCTCAATGCCGCTGAACCCAACATTTATAATACACTTGCCATGATTGAAATTGAACG
>JANYKP010000432.1 GCA_025358195.1 Cyclobacteriaceae bacterium | reverse complement strand
CACAAGCACGCGCGGTCATGGCCATGTACGTTAAGGAGGGATTCACGCAGGAGGATGAGGTCATAAACGACCCATCCGTGATAAAAACATTTTTTACTTCATGCATTTGATTGAACCCGTTCAGGACTGAGGTTTTACTATTTTTTCCCATTCGCGAGGAGCCCATTTCGTGATTCGCATTTCCAGGGAATGAAATCGTCGCGTAGGGGCGTACATTTTTAAAACCGGCTGTCTCCAGCATTTCGGCCATGGCAATTGCAATGTCCTGGTGCATTACTTTTTCATTTTCTTTAAATTCACAATCAACTCGAAGCGTTGGCCTGCCCCATTTGTCTTTCTTGTCCCGGTCGAGAATCGCGCGGTTTTCCGAATATGGAAGGCATTCTCCAAACCCCCCAAAGCCAATGCTCCATCCACCCGGCTTCTGTACCGACTCTTTAAGAGCTGCACCAATCGGTCGGTTCGCCAGATCATCCCCCCAACCTCCACGGCTTGCGCCACCCTGATAGGCAAACCCGCGGATGTAATCCTTTCTTTTTTCATCGACGTTGCGGAAGCGGGGAAGGTACACTCCATTGGGTCTTCGTCCGAAATAATATTGATCTTCAAAACCTTCCACCTGCGCAGAAGCGCCTGCTCCCTTGTGATGGTCCATGATATTCCTGCCTACCTGATCGCTGCCATTTCCAAGACCATTGGGAAAACGATTTGAAGTGGAATTCAACAAAATGTAAGTTGACGCCATCGTGGAGGCATTCAAAAAAATGATCCGTGCATAAAACTCAATCACTTCATTTGTTTCAGCATCCGTTATCTCAACACCAATCGCTTTTTCTTTCCTGTCATCATAAAGCACACGGTTGACGAGTGACCGGGGCCGCAGGGTAAGGTTGTTCGTGGCAAATGCCGCCGGCAACGTGCTTGCATTGGTGCTGAAATAGGCTCCATACGGACAGCCGCGATGACACAGGTTCCGGTATTGGCATTGACCTCGACCTTTCACCGGCGCTGTTGCGTTGGCGGCGCGTCCAATGGTTATTTTCCTTCCGGGAAATTTTTCTTCGGTGATTTTCTTAAAGTGTGTTTCAACGCAATTCATTTCCATCGGCGGAAGAAATTGGCCATCTGGCAAATGTGGGATTCCTTCTGCTTGTCCTGAAACTCCAATGAAACGCTCTACATAATCGTACCAGGGCGCAATGTCTTTGTATCGAATGGGCCAATCCACGGCTATGCCTTCACGAGCGTTCGCTTCAAAGTCCAGGTCGCTCAGGCGATAACATTGGCGGGCCCACAAAAGAGATCTTCCACCAACAATGTCACCCCGAATCCAGTCGAATCGTTTTACTTCTGAATACGGATTTTCAAGATCATTGATATAAAAGTCTTTGTTATCGCCCCGATACGAATAATGCCTGGCTTGAATGTGGCAACGGTGAGTGTCTTCCTGTGTTAGTTTACCTGCGTTGGGGATGTCCCACGGATCCAAGGTGGCGGTCGGGTAATTCGGGTGCTCCACATTTTTGCCTCGCTCGAGCATCAAGACTTTCAAACCCTTTTCGCAAAGTTCCTTGGCCGCCCAGCCCCCACTGATTCCTGAACCAACGACAATGGCATCGTACGTATTTTGATCGCTGGCTTTTACATGGAGATTCATGAGATTCCTTCAGAACTCAAAATTTCCGAAAAAATATAACAGCATCCCAACCCTTGAACTAAGAAGTATTCATGGCCATATCTTACCGGGCAATCCGTGCAATCTCCTTAATCCATGTTTAATTATTCCGTGCAATCCGTGGAATCCCCTAAATCTGTATTTAATTAATCCGTGAAATCTGTGGAATCCCCTAAATCTGTGTTTATTTTTGCCCGGTTTATCCAATCCCCCCATGCCAAGAGATCGTAGCATCCGTTCCGTACTAATTTTAGGTAGCGGCCCCATTGTTATTGGCCAGGCCTGTGAATTTGACTACGCCGGCTCCCAGGCCGCCCGCTCCTTGCGGGAAGAAGGCATTGAAGTGGTGCTTATCAACTCGAACCCGGCGACCATCATGACCGACAAGATCAATGCGGATCATGTCTATCTCAAGCCCCTCGAGAAGAAATATATTCGTGAGATCCTTGATAAACACCACATCGACGCAGTGCTACCGACCATGGGTGGGCAAACAGCTTTGAATCTCTGCATAGACTGTGACAAAGCCGGCATCTGGCAACATTACGGGGTAAAAATTATAGGCGTGGACATTCTCGCTATCGAGACAACCGAAGACCGGGAAAAATTCCGTCTAAAAATGCATGAGTTGGGTGTCGAAGTATGCAAAGGTGCTACAGCCACTTCATTTTTGGAGGGAAAAGAAATTGCCCAGGACATAGGATTTCCATTAGTCATTCGTCCCTCTTATACACTGGGCGGAACCGGCGGTGGCTTTGTTGAAAAACCGGAAGATTTTGATGCGGCCCTTAATCGTGGACTACATGCCTCACCCATCCACGAAGTGTTGGTGGAACAAAGCATCATGGGATGGAAAGAATACGAATTGGAATTGCTGCGGGATGGAAATGGGAATGTCATCATCATCTGTTCCATTGAAAATTTTGATCCAATGGGTATCCACACCGGTGATTCGATCACAGTTGCTCCGGCGATGACCTTGCCCGACACGGTGTACCAGCACATGCGCGACCTTGCCATCAAAATGATGAATGGCATCGGTAGATTTGCCGGAGGTTGTAACGTTCAATTTTCGGTTAATCCGGAGAATGATAATCAGATCATCGGCATTGAAATCAATCCACGCGTGTCACGTTCTTCTGCGCTGGCTTCTAAAGCCACCGGCTACCCGATTGCAAAAATTGCCGCCAAGCTGGCCATCGGTTATAACCTGGATGAACTAAAAAATGTGATCACCGGAACAACCACGGCCTATTTTGAGCCCGCCTTGGACTATGTTATCGTAAAAATTCCCCGTTGGAATTTTGACAAGTTTCAGGGGGCCGATCGCAAACTTGGACTTCAAATGAAATCCGTTGGCGAAGTGATGGGCATTGGGCGAAATTTCCAGGAAGCCCTTCAAAAAGCATGTCAGTCACTGGAGATCCGACGCAATGGTTTAGGGGCCGATGGAAAAGAATTGACGAAGCAGGCCGAGTTATTATATAGTCTTGAACATCCAAGTTGGAACCGGCTCTTCCACATCTATGATGCGATGAAGCTCGGTATCTCCATGAAGACCATTCAGAAACTTACGAAAATCGATAGCTGGTTTTTGGAACAGATCTGGGAACTAATCGAGGTTGAAAAAGAGATTGAAAAATACGACCTCGACACGATACCCGTATCATTAATGCGCACGGCCAAACAGAAAGGCTATGCCGACCGTCAAATAGCTCACTTGATTGATTGCCTGGAAAGCGAAGTACATCAGAAACGAAGAGAGATGGGTGTCAACCGTGTGTACAAACTCGTTG
>JANYKP010000420.1 GCA_025358195.1 Cyclobacteriaceae bacterium | reverse complement strand
GAATCCGTGAACGTATTAATATTATCTAAAAAACCTGTATGAGGGCTCACGATCTTATTCTTTCCCGTAAAACCTTCCGCCCGGAATAATTTATAACGATAGGGAGGTGAAACGTCATAGGGCGCTGCCCACTTCACCGTGGTGTTTCCTGCTTTCGTGTTGGTCTTGTCTACCGTCACATTTGTAATAATGGGGGCCGTAGCCGGGATCGGCGCCAGGCACGTGTCGCGCGAGACATAACTTTCTCCTCCTCCCGGCAAGGGAAACACGGCCACCAGCCTGTAGCAATATTGGGCGCCTACAGCCAGACCTTTCCCACTGTTGGAATCGGTGTACTTTATTTGTGAAATCGGGACTTCAGCAATTTTTGTAAACCCAAGAAATCCGGGCATACCCGTAACGCATTGTGGCGGGGTAAACGCATAACGATCCACCCTGCGCCAGACTTGCATGACTTGTGCATTGCTACAAGGATAGGACTTCCATTCAACGACTGCTCTTCGGGTGGGTATTACTTTTATATCCTTAAACTTCGGCGCAGGGCCAACCACGCGGATGTTCCACGTTTTAAACTGAACAAGCTTCGCACCTTTGGACTGGCCAGGGGCATCCGTAATTTTAAAAACCACCTGATAGGGCTGCTCCTTCACATGAGCGCATGTAGTTTGCCACACAAATGACAGCTTTGCCAATTTTGATGGACCTGTTGCCTGGTTCTTTGGAGGTGAAGGGGTAACGGTTGCAGGACTTGGAAATGGGGGAACGACGCCCTGATTAAGTATCTGCGAAAAAGCTTCGATCTTCACGCTGTCATTATCCGGATCCGTGCCAAAAATATCTGCTGTCACTTTAGTTCCTGCAGTCACACAAATGTCGGGCGGCACTTGAAGCTCGGGCCGTTTGTTATTGCAGTCCTCCACGATAATCTGCATATCGCGCACCACATATCCCTGATTTATCCAGATGCCGGCCACCTTTCGCCATTCTTTAATAACGAAGGCAATGTTATATTCTCCAGCGGCGCCTGGCGCATCCCAGATAATGGTGCCGGTCACCGCGTTGATTGAAAACCCCGGGGGTCCATTTTTAGCTTCATTGGCCGTTCCATAATTTATACTTACCCGATCATAGAATTCTTTCGAATTTGGATCACGGTAATTGTTCACCGGAATTCCCTTGTCTCGTTTGGGAATCGTGAACTCATAGGAAAGGCTGTCACCGTCGGGGTCATAGGCTCCGGGATTGTGATACCAGGCAGCGCCTCTGCAGGCTTTATCGATCGGCGGCACTAACAAGCGGGGACTGTTATCACACCCTAGGAATGGATCGATGTTTACGGTTGATTCAAGATAAAAAGGTGTCTCTACTGAATTGAACATATTAAGAATGCCCGCATTCCGGTTATGTTCAAAATAGCTGATCACATAGCGGCCAGGTCCCGAGTAAGTATGCGTGGTAGAATATGAAACTTTGCCAATTTTGGGTCCGAGGTCAGGCCGCGGGGTGTTGTCAATTGTGGGGGTTATGAATGGCTTACTACCATCACCCCAATCCAATATTCCATCGCCAAATTTTATTTCAGAACCAGTATTCGTGTAAACGGTGATGGTAATAATAAAAGTAAGACTGGTGCAGCTTTCACGGGTTATCGTGATCTCTCCTGCCCGAAGGTGAGTAGCATTGACAGAAAGGGAGGCCGTCAAAAGCAGCACCCCTGCAAGAATAAAATGTCGAATGCGCATCCTCACTGCGTTCTTAACTCAAGAAAATCTTCACCAAGCTGGACAAAATTACAATAATCCCGGCCGTTCCACCGGACGGGTCAAAGAAGAATTTACCCACGCTTCCATTAAAAACGATCATTTATCTTAATTATTTGGAATAACATGAAAGGCTTTAAACTTTAAGGACAAAACATTATCTAAGCCCCAATGATCTCCTGATGAAGACATCTCTCCCCCAGTCTAAGGTAAAGCATATGTTGGATCGAGGGTCCTTCGGACTTGGACTGTCGCCCCCTCCCCAGGATACAAAACAGCTTTTTGACGAATCGGAAAATATCCTTCCCCTTCAGCTCATTGAGAAACCCACGATAGACCAAGGTGAGATGCGCGCGCTTAGGAACGATTCATCTCGCAAGGAAATGATGAAGACCGTTCTCGGTAAATCCCGGCAGAACCTGATGAAACTTAACAACGCCTGGATGGACAGGTTGACCAATGAGCCATCGCTCCGGGAGCGAATGACTTTTTTCTGGCACGGTCATTTTGCCTGCCGCACGCTGGTACCCTATTTCGCCCAGCAACAAAATAATACGGTACGGACCTTTGCACTCGACACATTCGGAGCATTGCTCATGGCCATCTCAAAAGACCCGGCCATGCTGCAGTTTCTCAACAATCAGCAAAACCGTAAGGATCATCCGAATGAAAACTTTGCCCGTGAGGTGATGGAGCTTTTTACTCTCGGTCGCGGAAATTATACCGAGGAAGATGTGAAAGAGGCAGCGAGAGCTTTTACAGGCTGGGGATTCAACGTCCAAGGAGAATATCAATTCCGTCAACGGCAGCACGATTTCGGAAGCAAAACTTTTCGAGGCAAGACAAAAAACTTCACCGGGGAGCAAATCATCGAAGCCATTCTGGAAGACAAATTAACTGCACAGTTTATTACAACTAAACTCTACCGCTTCTTTATTTCAGATCAGAACATTCCCTCCAAAATCATTGAAACGTGGGCTGATTCATTTTTCAAGTCAGGTTATGACATTGAAAAATTAATGCGTACAATTTTTCAATCCGATGAATTCAATAATACTGCCAACATAGGAAACCGTATAAAGTCACCGGTGGAATTGCTGATCATGCTGCAACGGCACACGGGCGGGAAATTTGAAAATCCCCAGTCTGTGATATTTCTGCAACGAGCTCTTGGCCAGATACTTTTCTACCCACCCAATGTAAGTGGATGGCCCGCAGGAAAAGCATGGATTGACAGCACGAGTCTTGCATTTCGATGCTCGTTGCCGATGCTGCTCTTTGGTGGGGTTGAAACTGATTTTGAAACGAGTGATGATGGCGATGCAAACGGACTCGGTAAAGAAAGAGAAGGAAAGAGACGACTCCATTGTAAAGCGGATTGGTCCATGCTTGCCAATCGTTTTACAAAAACAGCTGCAGCTGAAACAATCGATACAATAGAAACTTTCTTACTGGCGCGTCCGACAACCAAAACTAACAGGGATTTTATTTCGCAGTTGGCGGCAGTCGCTCCTAACGATCAGGAATTCATCAAAAAAGTATTTATCGGATTTATGTCATTACCGGACTATCAACTGTGTTGACTATGAAAAATCTAACACGTAGGAGATTCATAAAAAAATCAATGTTAGCCACATCGGGTGTATGGTTGGTGCCGCAGTTCCTGAAGGCCTTTGAGATGAATCATGCGCTGCCATCTTCGGACCAGGTCCTGATCATTCTGCAGCTGTCGGGAGGAAATGATGGATTGAATACTGTCGTACCTTATCGCAACGACCTCTATTATCAATCACGACCTACCCTGGGAATCGTAAAGGAAAAAGTTATACGTGTCTCCGATGAACTTGGATTCAATCCTGCGTTAACAAAATTCCAGGAACTCTATGACCAGGGTTTCTTGACAGTAATTAACAATGTTGGCTATCCAAATCCGGACCGTTCTCATTTTCGTTCGATGGATATCTGGCAAACAGCCAGTCAGTCAAATGAATATCTTACCACCGGTTGGGTCGGGCGTTACCTGGATTCCAACTGCGAAGGTTGTGGGTCACACACCGCTGTGGAAATTGACGACGCTCTTAGCCTGGCGTTGCGGGGAGAACGTGTGAAGGGCATGGCCATCAAGGATCCCGCCAAACTTTATCGGACCACGCAGTCAACGTTTTTCAAAAAGGTTTCAGAAGGTCATGCCGAAGAACCCACGCTTGACTATTTATACAAGACTATGGCGGAGACCGTTTCGAATGCCCAGTATATTTACGATAAATCAAAGGTTATCCGCTCCACGTTTGAGTATCCAGCTACAGAGTTTGCAAAAAGGCTGAAGACAATTTCAGAATTAATTCAATCAGGCATTCAAACAAAAGTGTATTACGCTTCTCTTTCCGGCTTCGACACACACGTGCGCCAGGCAGGACAACAAGAGCGGTTGCTCACCCACTACTCGGAAGCAGTCAGTGCCCTGGTGAACGACCTGAAAGCCTCCGGCAATTTTGATCGGACACTGATCATGACCTTCTCCGAATTTGGAAGACGCGTTCAGGAAAATGCAAGTGGAGGCACAGACCACGGCACCGCCAACAATCTTTTCTTACTGGGAGGAAAACTGAAGACCAAAGGGTTTTATAATCAGACACCTGATCTTCTCAAGCTCGACCAGGGAGATCTGATTTATGAAATTGATTTCCGGCAGGTGTACGCAACGGTGTTGAAGAATTGGCTCAAAGCCGATGATAAAAGTATTTTGAATACCCAGGTTCCAGTGCTGGGTTTCATTTGAAAGATGCTAGGATTGAGCTGCCAGTCGCGGTGACGCAAAGAAAACTTTCTATGAAATGCTTTACCGGACAAGCCTTCCTTGCTCCGCAAGGAAATGGCATCCTCCTGTACCCGGAAAGAGTCGCACAAGGCCTTTTATAGTAGAGTAAACGGGACTCATTCGACATTCCCAATTCGTCATTTGTAATTCATTATCTTGCCACCATGCGAGTCATAGGAGAAATTCCCCACCCCGATTGCAAGATCACGCTCTTCCACTGGAACAACCGGTACCTGATCAAGCTGGAGCAGGGACCTTTCGAGCAAACGTTCAAGATTCAGGAATTCGATCTCACCTCGGAGGAAGAT
>JANYKP010000404.1 GCA_025358195.1 Cyclobacteriaceae bacterium | reverse complement strand
TTCAATTTTAATTCCGGCCACAGAATAGTCTGAAAACGTTGTTACGATTTTTGAGCCTACCATAAACCTTTTTCCTGTGTAGGTAATGGTAATAGTTCCTTTCCGCACACGTCCACGGGCGTCCTTGCATGAACCATCGGCAGGGTAAACAATTGAAATCACACCAGAAGGTACATCAGGATTAGTACTGGTGCGTGTAATTGTAATCGTTGCACACTTCAGCCTGTCATTATCCCCAAATCCCGTAACTGGCTCTGAGGCTTCACGTCCACCCAACTGAGTAGTGGAGATGCCAGCCATGGCATCCGTGGAAACATCCGTGGCATCGCTCGCGAAAGAATCAGAGGTTGATTCTCCTTCAACGTTGGCGGCGTCACTACTTGTAAAATCAATTTTGTTGTTGTCGCTACAGGAAGCGAGGAACATGAAGAATGCCATGGCGACATACGTCAGGCCCTTCAGTCCAAATGTGCTTTTCATAGTTTTCATGGTTAGTTTTTGTTTGTTTTGTTGGTTAGATAGACAAAGGGGGTTTCAGGTTTAATGGATATTAAAAGAAAATTAGAGACAGTGGAAATCGTGAAAAAAAGGCACTTTTTGAATCTATTCAGGGGGTTAATAATGCTGTCAATGCTCCTGGTAACCCGGGAACAAGTCCAGGCACAGATAAAAATAGCCAAATTGAAATACGGGGGCGGCGGCGACTGGTACGCCAATAAGACCGCTTTGCCCAATCTTATCAAATATTGCAATGAACAGTTTTCCATGAACCTCTCTGCAGAGGAAGATGCGGTTGAAGTGGGCAGCCGTGACCTCTTCTCCTACCCCTATCTCTATATGACGGGGCATGGTAATGTAGTTTTCTCAACGGAGGAAGCCCAGAACCTCCGCAACTACCTTATCGCAGGAGGATTTCTTCACATTGATGATAATTATGGTCTCGATAAATTCATCCGCCTTGAATTGAAGAAAGTTTTTCCGGAGTTGGAATTGGTGGAGTTGCCTTTTACCCATCCGATCTATCACCAGAAATTCAATTTCCCAAAGGGGCTACCTAAGATTCACGAGCATGATGGCAAACCCGCGCAGGGTTTTGGTTTGCTCTATGAAGGAAGGCTGGTCGTTTTTTATTCGTTTGAATGCGACCTGGGCAACGGCTGGGAAGATCAGCGGATTCACAATGATCCGGAAACCAAGCGGCAGGAAGCGCTGCAAATGGGAGCGAATATAATCGCATACTCTTTTACAAATAATTGATTATCAGTCCCCTAAAACTTTTCAGCTCTTTCGCTTTTGATTTGTATAACTAAATACTTAGTTTTACAACGTAATAAATAGTTATGAAAGAACTTACCCGCGCCGAAAGTCAGATCATGCAAATTCTTTGGCGCTTGAAAAAGGGATTTGTGAAAGATATAGTCGACGAACTTCCAGTGCCAAAGCCTGCTTACAATACGGTATCCACTATCGTCCGGATTTTGGAGAAGAAAGGTTTTGTTGGATACAAAGCATACGGCAAAACCCATGAATACTTTCCGCTCATCGCGAAAGAAAAATACACCGGGTTTTATCTCAACAATTTGGTGAAGGGATATTTCGGAGGGTCCTTCCAAAATTTAGTCTCTTTCTTCGCCTCTGAAAATAAAATGGATATCAACGACATTGATAACCTCATGAAACACCTCAAGGATTTAAAAAAGAAAAAGCCATGAATACCTTTGTCAACTATCTGATCGAAGCCAATCTGGGCCTCGTTTTTTTTATACTTATTTATTGGCTGCTCCTGGAAAAGGAAAATCAGTTCGAACTCAAGAGAGGGTACCTTCTTTCGTCTATTGTTTTTTCCCTGACCTTCCCCTTGTTGCATATCAATTTAACCGTAAGCAAGGAACTAATCCCATCTATCGGACAGGTTGTGCCGGCCTATTGGCTTCCGGAAATTATCGTAAATGGAAGTGGCCTATCGCGAGACACTGAAACAGTTTTATCAGTTTGGGTACTCCTGGAATGGATTTATCTCCTCGTCGGACTGGTCTTTGCTGTGTTATTTGTTTTTCAACTGATCTCCATATTGCGTCTTTTCATTCGATCTGAAATATACCATTGGAAAAATTGTCTGATTTCAGAATCGGAAGAAGACAAGCCTACCTTCTCCTTCTTCAAGTTTATCTTCATTGGGCAGGCAAATAAAATAAG
>JANYKP010000387.1 GCA_025358195.1 Cyclobacteriaceae bacterium | reverse complement strand
GTAGTTCTGAACATAATCGGTAGCTCCTTCCTCCAGGGTGTGAAAAGGTTTTACATAACCAATCTTTTTAAGCTTGTCCATTTTTGCTTCGGTGAAGTATTGGTATTTATCCCGGATATCAACCGGAGTATCTATAAAATCAATTGATTCGGGTTTGCTCATAGCGTTGAAAACCGCGCGGGTCAAATCGAGAAATGTTCGTGCTTTGCCAGATCCAAGATTATAGATGCCAGCGTTTTTCCGGTGGTTCATCAGGAAATAGCAAACCTCCACGACATCTTTAACATAGATGAAGTCGCGCATCTGTTCTCCGTCTTTGTACTGCGGATTGTGCGACCGGAACAGCTTCATTTTGCCCGTCTTCTGAATTTGTGTAAACGCATGCCAGATCACAGAGGCCATGCGACCTTTGTGATACTCCTGTGGGCCATACACATTAAAGAATTTGAGTCCGGCCCAAAAAAAAGGCTTCTCGTTTTGCTCCAATGCCCATCTATCAAAGTCCTGTTTGGATTGACCGTAGGGGTTAAGCGGTGTCAGTTTAGGAATAAGGGCTTCAGTATCATCGTACCCAAACTCACCCAAACCATACGTGGCCGCCGAAGAGGCGTACACAAGAGGTATTTGGTATTGTACACACCGCGTCCAAAGATCTTTGGTGTACTGTGTATTCAGCCGGTTGAGAAGTTGTTTGTCAAACTCGGACGTGTCGGTAATGGCGCCAATGTGAAATATGAATTCCACCAGTTCATAGTGCTTGTCGAGCCAGGCACGGAATTCATGAAGGTCTACTTTTTCCTGGATGCGGAGCCCGTCCAGGTTTTTGTTTTTGACAGGGTCCTCGAATCCATCCACCGCGATGATGGCATTGAAACTTTCCTGGTTGAGTTTTTTAATCAAATAGCTGCCAATAAACCCGGCAGCACCTGTAACGACAATCATCTTGCATTCGCTTTGCTGCAAGTTAATGTATATTTGCGGCAGTTTTTATGATCTACGTTAGCAGGAAAGAGCATTTCAACGCAGCGCACAAGCTGTCAAATCCGGCCTGGACCAAAGAGAAAAATCAGCAGGTGTTCGGCCCGTGTGCCAATGAAAATTGGCATGGACACAACTATGATTTGATCATCACGGTGAAGGGAGATCCAGATCCCGAAACAGGATTTGTGGTCGATCTTAAGAAGTTAAGCAATCTTATCAGGACCGAAGTGACCGTAAAGCTGGATCACAAAAATCTTAATCTTGATGTAGATTTCATGAAGGGAAAAATGGCCAGCACGGAAAACCTGGCGATCGAGATCTGGAAAATCCTGGCACCCGGGATCGGCACGATCGCTGCAAAAGCCTCCCTCTTTTCTGTCAGGCTGTTTGAAACACCGAGAAATTATGTTGAATATTTCGGAGAGTAATGACGAATTACAAATGACAAATGACGAAGGGGTGTCTGCAATGCAATTGACAATTCTTCCATTTGTCCATCCCGTCTTACTAATAACCCGATCCATGCTATGACCGCGTTCATTCATCATTCGTCATTCATCATTCGTCATTTTCCATGCGTTATTATATCATAGCAGGCGAGCGCTCTGGCGACCTTCATGGGAGTAATCTTGTCAAGTCCCTGAAAAAACTTGATGCCGATCCAGCCTTTCGTGGTTTCGGCGGAGATTACATGAAGGGGGTGGGAGTAGACCTTGCGGTCCATTATGATGCGATGGCTTTTATGGGTTTTGTAACGCTCATCGCCAACTGGGGAACCATCCGGCGCATGTTAAAATTCTGTAAGGAGGATATTATAAAATTCAAACCGGATGTGGTGATTCTCATCGATTATGGAGGATTTAACCGTCGGATTGCCCGGTTTATCAAGCCACGTGGAATAAAAACTTTCTATTACATCCCACCGAAAATATGGGCCTGGTACCAAAGCAGGGCAAAAGAAATCAAAGCAACCGTAGACAGGCTCTTTGTGATTCTTCCCTTTGAAAAGGAATTTTATAAGAAATACGATTGGGAAGTTGATTACGTGGGTAACCCTGTACTGGATGCTATCAAGGATTTCCAGCCTGATCCGAATTTTTTGAAGATGCACAATTTTTCAACTGGGAAACCAATCGTAGCACTACTTCCCGGCAGCCGCAAGATGGAGTTGAAAAGGATGGTGCCGATCATGGCCGAAATAGTGAAAAAAAACCCAGAATTTCAGTATGCTGTTGCAGCCGTAGATGGACCCGATGCATCGATGTATTTGCCATTGAAACAGCTCGGCCAGGTAAAAGTAATTTACGACGACACCTACAATCTTCTCCATGTTGCCAACGCTGCGATTGTTACTTCGGGTACAGCCACGTTGGAAACAGGTTTGTTCAGTGTGCCCCAGGTATGTGTGTATAAGGCCGGGTGGCTGGAATTTCAAATTGCGAATGCCTTGGTGAAGGTACCCTTCATATCGTTAATCAATTTGATTGCGGGTAAAGAAGTGATTCGTGAATTGATCCAACAAAAAGCAACAGTACCAGGAATATCAAACGAACTTATGAAGTTAGTGAACGACGAGCCGTACCGAAACAAAATCCTTGCTGAATATAAAAAGATTTATCAAGTACTGGATTCAGGCTCAGCCTCTGAGAACACTGCGAAGTTGATGCTCAGGTATCTGAAGGCTTGAATTGTATTGAAGTGTTTATGTGTTCACTCACTTGTCAATTGAGCATTGGCAACCCTCAACTTATCTCCAGACTGCTACTGCTTCCTTTGCCTACTGCCTACTGATTTATCAGGCTACTTTCAACTTGCTATAGCGCGACTTGCTGAACTTATCCTCAGCATACGCACGGGTGATCACCAAACGATCGCTGGTCTTATCAGAAGGAAGTTCGAACATGGCATCGTTGATGACCGCCTCACAGATGGAACGAAGGCCGCGGGCACCCAATTTGAATCCCATGGCCTTCTCCACAATAAAATCAAGTGCGCCATCTTTGAATTCAAGTTCGATGCCCTCCATCTCAAACAATTTTTTATATTGTTTTACAAGGGCGTTTTTGGGTTCGACGAGAATCTTTTTCATGGCAACCGTGTCCAGCGGGTTTAGATAAGAGACCACTGGCAAGCGGCCGATTAATTCAGGGATCAATCCAAAACTCTTGAGATCCTGCGCGGATACGAATTGCAAAAGATTGTCATTATCAATGTCGCTTGGATGCAGGCCATCGGCGGTAGAGAAGCCAAGTGGTCGTGTATTAAGTCTTCTGGAAATTAATCTTGAAAGTCCCTCGAAAGCACCACCGCATATGAAAAGAATATTTTCAGTGTTCACCGTGATCATTTTCTGATCGGGGTGCTTACGACCACCCTGCGGAGGTACGTTGACCGCCGTGCCTTCCAACAATTTCAACAATGCCTGCTGCACACCCTCACCACTCACATCACGTGTGATCGAAGGGTTGTCTGATTTTCTGGCGATCTTGTCGATCTCATCAATATAAACAATGCCTCGCTCAGCCGCCTCTGTATTATAATCGGCTGATTGTAAGAGCCGGGTCAAAATGCTCTCCACATCTTCGCCCACATAACCGGCTTCGGTAAGTACTGTAGCATCGGCAATACAAAAGGGTACTTGAAGAATCTTTGCTAACGTTCGTGCCAGGTAGGTCTTGCCTGTACCGGTTTCACCGGCCATGATAATATTCGACTTTTCAATCTGCACATCACTTACTTCCGACTTGCGCTGCATAAGACGCTTGTAGTGATTGTACACGGCCACTGAGAGCACTCGTTTGGCCTGGTCCTGACCGATTACATACTCGTCCAGGAATTTTTTAATCTCTTTGGGCTTGATCAACTTGAAGTTGGGCAGGTTGCCAATCTCCACTTTATTTTTCTTTTCTTCCGAAAGAATCTGAGTGGCCTGCGTCACACACTTGTCACAGATATGCGCGTGGATGCCAGAGATCATCAGGTCCACGTCTTTCTTATTTCTTCCGCAAAATGAGCAAGTAACTTCAGCCATGTCTGTTATGAATTATCCCCCCGATTAGACGGCGAAACACAAAAATAATCAATTAATACCCAAAATCGATACACCTGCCGCCTGGAATCGGATAGCTCTTGCCGGAAGGCATTTCGCGTAACCTTATGGAGTTATTTTTTCTTTTCCAACACCTCGTCAATTAACCCGTAATCCTTGGCCTCTGCTGCGCGCATCCAGAAATCCCGGTCGGAGTCCTTTTCGATCCTTTCATAGGTTTGACCGCAGTGTTTGGCTAAAATGTTATAAAGATCTTTCTTCACTTCCAGCGTTTGCTTCAGGGCAATTTCCATGTCTGAACTCTGCCCTTGCATCCCTGATGAAGGCTGGTGAATCATGATTCGGGCGTGGGGCAACCCTGAACGTTTCTTGTCTGAACCGGCAGCAAGTAGCACCGCGCCCATGGATGCGGCCAGGCCTGTGCAGATGGTAGCCACATCGGGATTGACGTATTGCATGGTATCATAAATACCGAGACCAGCGTATACAGACCCCCCGGGGCTGTTGATATACATGATGATATCTTTCTTTGGGTCGGCCGATTCCAGAAAAAGCAGTTGAGCGGTAATCAGGTTGGCTACCTGGTCATCGATCGCCATTCCTAGGAATAGAATACGGTCAGAGATCAAGCGGGTGAACACGTCAATGGCACGGAAGTTTCCGGGCCGCTCTTCGATGACATACTGCGTCATATTTTCAACCTTCTGAGCATAGCTGTCAACAGTATTGCCACTCATACCCAGGTGATGGACTGCGTATTTTCTGAATTCGTTTTTAGTATTCATATATGCAAATTATTTTATTACGATTTAAATATCAAAGACGGCATTTTTATTCTAAATTCTTGTCTCCCGTTGCATAGCTGTGTTAGTCATCCTAATCAGTGGTCAATGTTACTAAGAATTCTGAAATTAAAAAGCCCTGTTTCTAGGGCTATTTTTATTTAACACTTGTCCAGAAGCGAAGGTTCGCCACCCCTCACACTCACCAGACAATCAGCGGAATCCGAATAATCAGTGGTTGTGGTTATGTTCTGCAGCTAATGTCTTAAATGCTTCCAGGCTCACCTTCTTTTCAGAAATTGTGATATTCTCCCGAATCACGTTCATGATTTTCTCACTACGGATTTGATTGTAAAGTCGCATGAAATTCTCGCCTTTTCCATCCTGGCCGGCAAGGTAATTATCGGCGATGGAGTCAAACTTGTCACCCAATTGCTCGGCAATGGCGGGTCCCCCGAATTGTTGCGCAATTAATTGCTTGGCCCGGGTTTTCACTTCGCTGCTCTCCACATTGATTTTATGGTCTTCTGCAATCTTGTTTTTTATCAGATCCCACTTTAGACCACTTTTATAATCATTAAATTCTTTGCCAATGACTTCATCCGTGATTTTTCCGTCTCCGGAAGCTTTCAACCAGGTCTTTAAAAAGCTGTCCGGCATGTTGACGTTTGTATGATCCACGAGATAATGCTGGATTTCATGTTCCAGCAGGTGGTCCGTTTCACGTTTATAATTTTCA
>JANYKP010000347.1 GCA_025358195.1 Cyclobacteriaceae bacterium | reverse complement strand
TAACGATGGTGCTTTTGCCTGCACCATGCTCACCTACCAATGCAATAAGTTCGCCTCTTCGAATGTTCAGGTTCAGTCCGGCAACCACAGGTTCCGTTCCTCCGGGATAAGTGAATGTAACATTATCAAACTGGATTCCATCGCTGAACAGTCCTGGTAATGCTCGCGGTTTGTCAGGAGTGTGCACCAGAGGTTCGATGGCCAGGAAGGAAAAATAATCGTCCAGGAAAGTGGTGTGCTGATCGACGGCAACAAACGTGCTCGAGATCTGACCAAGAGTTCCAGACACGGACGTGAAAGCGCCGATCACCAACACGACACCGCCCGGGTCAATGGACCCCTCCGCTCCCTTTATTGCTACGAATAAATAAGCAAGCGCGAGAGTCGTTCCGGTGACAAGGCCCGTTAGCAATGAAACCCGTGTGCCCGACTTGTACATAAGTTCTCGTTTTTTAAACAGTCCATCGGAGAGCTTTCGATGTCTCCCCAATAAGTAATCGGCCAACGTGTATGCCCGAATCTCTTTGGTATTGCGTGGCTGTACGAGAAGGTCGCCCATGTATCCACGTTCACGTTCCTCGGGAGTCTCTTTGTAAAAAAACTCATAAAGGCGCGAAGTAACCCGGCTTTCGAGTGCGAGGGAAAGGACGGCCGCGCCAATGGCAAGAATGACTAGTACATAATGAAGGCTTGCCAGTAGCGATGCCATCAGAATGATCGTTATGATGTTACCCGATAATCCAAGCACTGACCACGTGAGATCACCGGGTCGCCAGTTAACGTCGCGTTTAGCTCTCGCGAGCCGATCGTGCCAGTTAGAATTGTCGAAATGGCCCAGATCAACTTTCGCCGCCTTGGCAAGTAAACGTCGCTCCGCTTCCAACTCCACACGTCGGACGAATAGATTTCTGCCATAGCCCATGTAAGCACTTATCGATCGCTGGACTGCCGCCACAATCCACAAACCCAGTACGATGGTGAGCATGTCATTGAATTGGATTGTATGAAGCCGTGCTTCGGCGATGCGGTTCACAAGTGCGGCACCTAGAAAGACTGCAATGGGTTGCATGGTTGAGTTGACCATCCCCAGTAATGAATAACGGAGCAGTGATTTCGGGGAGGCAGCCCAGGCAAGGGCCATGCCTTGCATCAGGTTTTTCCTCACCCGATGGGCGCGACCAGCTGTAGAAGGAGGAATTTCTTCCATTTTATTTCAAAATTGAGAAGGAAAAGGTAATCAGTGATCAGACGCTATCCAAGAGTAGACAGCAGGCAGTCGAGGAAAAGTTGTCTGTTGACAATTTTACATTTGACAATCGTGGATGCGTTTGAAATCGCTGATAATTCTTACAGTCGCTTGTAAGGCTTTCCTGACCAAATGAGGCAACCGCTTTGAAGCCGGTTGTAAAGCGGCCACATTCGTCCTATGGTTTCCGGCCGGAATCATCCTATCGCCGAAAGGTTTTTCGGCAACCGAACCAGACGGTTTTCTGGTATAGAAAATAAATAAACATAAACAGAAATGAAAAAGTTAGATCAATCAATGCTGCAAACCATTCGGGGTGGTGCTTATTGGCTATGCTTCTTTTCAATACCCCTTTACATGGCGGGACATATTGGCGTAGTGCCTGCCAATAACAGCGATGGACTCCTCGCGATGTGCATGAATACGTAAAATTTAAAACTCGCTGTTTAATACTGGTCATTAAATCACAAAAAACAAATAGCTATGAAAAAATTAAAAATTGAGACACTTGAAAAGTACACCGGAAGAGGTTTAACGAATAAAGAATGTGCATTGATGGGAGGAACCGCTTTTGCAGCCGCGGCCTTTCAGCAATGGGGTTCTGTCTTTACGTTGGTGGGGGCTAGCATAATCGGAGGTTGCTTTGACAACTGAGCCCTAGCGGATTGAAAAGATTGGGTCAGCAATAATTATTTTACTGATCCAATCCTTTCAACCAACACAAAACGACATGGGAAAGTACATCGTGGCGATTATCGTCAATTGGGGTTCAGCAGGCTTCCTGGCTTGCCTGTATTTCCAAATGCGTCAGCGTGGTGACGAACAATCTGGCTTTTGGCTTTTTGGGGTGTTCCTGTTCATAGAAGGCTTGAAAAATATCTGGTGGGCTATTCGTGAACAAAGGAAGAAGGTATAGTGCACGAGCGATTCTAATCTCGCAAAAGCATCCGGAAAATATTCCGGGGCTATTCATGGTATTGTGCCTCGCCACCCTTTCCATTCAATACATCAGCACATCTGTTCTCTTCAACGACGATGTTTATTATGATTTCTATTCAGAAAGGTTCACCTATGAAAGGATCGGCGCCCTGGTGGCATTAAAAAACAAATGGGAATGGCTGCTCTACCCTTTTCTTATCATTTTTCTCTACCTCAAATTGCTTATTGTTTCCGCTGTTCTCTATCTCGGGCTACTACTGAGCGGTTTTTCGGTGGATTTCAAATCTCTCTTTAGAATAGCGCTTCTTTCAGAATTTGTCTTTATGGTACAACCCATATTGAGGGTAATATGGTTTGGCATTTTCCAGCCTGATTACTCGCTACTCGACTTGCAGAATTTCGCACCCTTTTCACTTTTCAGCCTGGTGCACCAAAACACCATAAATCCGCTATGGGTTTACCCTCTCAGTATACTTAACATAATGGAAATAGTGTATATCGTCATGCTATCGAAGTTAGTTTCAGAACAGATTGGTTCGGGGTTTTCCGCAAGCTTGAAGATTGTCCTTGGTTCATATGGCGTGGCCGTTATCCTATGGGTGCTTTGTATCACATTCATGACCGTCAGCCTCTCTTAGAATGGGAAAAAAGGCAGCGATATGGATAATAGGAATCATTGTGGTAGGTCTGGGGATCTATGTTTCATTCAAGACCTACCGTTTGATGCGTCAGCAACAGGACAGCAAGATAAAGACCGCTTCCATACCCGATCTGCCGTTATTCAATCTTGACAGCACCTCCTTCCGGGTTTCATCGTTTACAAGTCAATTTCTCCTGATCATTTTCTTTAATCCATCCTGTGAATATTGTCAGGCAGAAGCAAGGGAAATACGATCAAAAATTGGTCGGTTCTCAAGTAGCTCCGTACTGATGGTCTCTTCCTCCCGCATTTCAGAGATCAGAGCTTTCGCTACTGAATACAATTTACAAGCCAATCCGGTGGTCACGTTTGCCAAAATCAATCCAGATGAAGTGTTCAAATCATTTGGCAGTTTGTCGATACCTCATGTTTTCATTTACGGAAAAGACAAACAGCTAATTCGGGAATTCAAAGGTGAAGCCAGCGTTGATATCATCATAAAATATCTTGAATGATGGAACTTAAAAGAATAAGAAAGCAATTCATTCTTCAGCAAGGCCAATCAGATTGCGGTGTCGCTTGCTTACTATCCATCCTTCGCTATCATGAGGGAGAAAGCACCCTGGAAAACCTTCGGAAACTCAGCGGCACCACTGTAGATGGTACTACATTGCTTGGCCTTTATCAGGCTGCCCGGCAGGTAGGTTTTGATGCGGAAGGAATGGAAGCTGAAAGTGTGGACAATCTCCACAAGCTTGAAGGTCCAGCTATTCTTCACGTAGTGATTGAGAAAAAATTACATCACTATCTCGTTTTCTATGGGTTCGAAGGCAACAAAATAATCATTGGAGATCCGGCTAAAGGGATCGTTTCATACACAAAAGATCAATTGAATGAGGTTTGGCAAGGTAAGGTCTTACTTTCACTCGTTCCTACTGGGACCTTTATAAAAAGAAAGGTCGCAAGGGCTGAGAAGCGACGTTGGATGGCTGCGCTGCTCGAGGAAGACTATCCGCTTTTACTTATTGGTTCCCTGCTGGGTGTCATCGTTGCCGGACTCGGGCTATCGACTGTCATTTTCTCTCAGAAACTAATTGACAACATTCTCCCGAAAGAAAACATTTCAAAGCTGGTGATTAGCTTGTCGTTGGTCACCGCCTTGCTGATGGCGCGTGCCGGCGTAGGATATCTTCGCGGTTACTTATTGGCATCACAAGCCCGTGAATTTAATAACCGGATAATCCGAAAGTTTTTCAGCAGTTTACTTCGGCTCCCGAAGTTCTTCTTTGACACGCGCAAAACGGGCGAAATCGTTGCGCGAATGAATGATACCCGGCGGATTCAAATCCTGATCAGTTCTATCGCAGGAAATCTCGTAATTGATTTCTTGTCCCTCGTAGTAACATTGATCTTCATTTTCTTCTATTCAAGTGTCGTTGGGCTTGTGATACTGATTATGGTTCCCGCTTACTTCATCGCTGTTTATTTGCTTTACACCAAAATCAAGCACACCCAGCAGGAAGCATTGAACGGGTACGCCATGACTGAAAGCAATCAAATTGACATCATTGAAGGGATCGCACCGATTAAGGCAAACCAGCGGGAACACTTCTTTGAACATCTGAATAGTTCGGTAAATTCCTTTTTTCAGTCACGCGTATTTGATTTAGCGAAGTTAAATGTTCATTTCGGACTGATCTCAGAAGTGATCAGTGTCGTAATAATTACAGCAGTTTAGCAAGCTTCTTCCCGAGACAGCAGGGCTCACTTTGTCCCCAGCTCTC